>PMOU01000111.1 GCA_003161205.1 Actinomycetota bacterium
GGCCTGACCGCGGACACCCCGAATATCGCGGGGCTGAAGGCCGGGACGGAGAACGTCTGGACCGCGTACTCGCTGCCGATCGTGGCCTACCGCCAGGTCGACTCGATGGCCCGCAAGTTCGAGGGCATGTCGCCCCTCAGCGCGGACCTGCCGACGCAGCTGATCACGCCGCAGAACGTCGGCTCGCTGGTGACCGACTCGGCGGGCAACTACGTCGGCGTGTCCGACTACCGCACCGCGTTCAAGCAGCTCTGGCTCGAAGGCTAGCGCTGAGCGCCGGTACCGTCATGCGGATGCCGCCCCGGACGGGGCGGCATCCGCGCGCGCGGCCGCTAATTTTCTTCCCGGGAGCGGCCTGATGACGGAGGAATACCTGGACCGGCGGATCGCCCGCCTGGAAGCCCGGGCCGGGATCGCCGAGCTGCTGGCCCGGTACGCCTTCCTGATCGACGACCACGAGTTCGAGGCGCTGGGGGAGCTGTTCACGCCCGACGCCCGGTTCGGCTCCCCGGGCAGCACGCACGTGGGCCGCGAGGCCATCGTGGCGAACTACCGGGCGCTGGGCGACCTGTACCCCATCACGCTGCACGAGGCCCGCGGCTTCGTGCTGGACTTCCTCGACGACGACCACGCCCGCGGCCAGGTGCTCGGCTTCTCCGAGCAGGCGTCCGGCCCGCACACCGTCATCACGTCATTCCGGTACTCCGACGAGTATGTCCGCCTGGACGGGCAGTGGCGGTTCGCCTCCCGTCAGGTGCGCACCCTGTACGCGATGACCCACGCCGAGCTCGCGTCCGGGGGGCTGGCCTGGAAACTGCGCAAGCGCTGGCCGCACCGGGCACCGGGCCCCGCGGAGCTCCCGGCTTACCGGCCCGACGCCGGGAACGACACGTAAACCGCGGCGGTACGCCGCGGATCGGAGGTGCCTGATGCTGGTCATCGCGCTGGAGACCGGATCCCTGCCGGGCGGGGGGATGCGCTGGGCCGGACGCCGGCACGACGATGACCGGCCGGATGCGAGTTCCGGCTCGTCGTCGGCCGCGCTGTTTGACGCGGTCTTCCATGCCCTGCACGACGGTGAGCAGGTGGCGCTCGGGTTCGACTGCGCGCTCACCATGCCGGCCCCCTCCGGCCGGGACCCGGCATCCGACCCGGCCGACGCCGACGCGCTCGTAACCCTGGCCGAGCCAGTCGCGGGCCGGCCGGGCCTCGCCGAGCTGGGGCACCTGCTGGGCGAGCTGGGCACCTGGCGGCCCTGGACGACGGTCAGCACGTCGCTGACGCGGTGGAAGGCGAACACGTCGATCCTGGTGTGGCAGGCCGTCCCGCCGCCGGGTGCGGCCGGGGTAGCGGCCAGCGCGGCGGCCGACAGCTTCTTCCGGCATTTTCCCGGGGCCACCGAGGGCGCCACGGACGCGGACGCCGGGACGGTGGTGAACCTGGCCGCCGCCGCCGCGCGCCGCGCCGGGCTATTCGTGGATGCGACCGAGCTGGCCCGGCCGACCGTCTCGATCACTGTGACCGGCGGCTGAGCGGGTCAGCTCACGGCATCCGCCCGGTGAACGCGATCAGCCGCTGCAAGGCGGTGGCCTGCGGTCCGGCCGGCACCTCGGCGGCAAAGCTCCGGCCCCGCTTGTCCTCGGTTACCAGCTGCCTGGCCTGGTCCAGGACATAGCCTGCGATCTCCGGTGGGACGTCGATCTGGCGCCCGGTCGCCTGGGCGATGTCCCAGCCGTGCACGAGCAGCTCGAGCGGGATGATCTCGACGGCCAGGCTGGCCGGCAGGATGCTGCGCCCGACTGCGGCCGTCCCGTCGAGCCCGCGCCGCTGCCAGGCCGCCAGCGCCGCCTCGGCGGTCACCGCGACCTGCTCCTCGAGCGGGCCCGCGGCCGGGGTATCGACCTGCTCGTCGGCCACCGATGCCAGCAGCACCATGGACCGCACCACGTGCCCGCCGACCTCGCCGACCGTGTACTGGGCGCACGGCGTCGGGCGGGACAGGTCGTCGGCGGTGAGCTGCCGAAGCACCGCCTGGCAAGCCGCCAGCGTGACCGCGGCGAAGTCGAAGGGGGAAGCCGCCGGGACCTCACTCATGGACGTGCAGCGGCTTGCCGGCCAGCAGCAGGTGGGCTTCGCCGATGGCCTCGGACTGGGTGGGGTGGGGGTGAATGAGCGCGGCCACCTCTTCCGGGCGGGCCTCCCAGTTGTAGATGAGCTGGGCTTCGGCGATCAGCTCGCCGACGCGGTCGCCCACGATGTGGATGCCGAGGACCGGGCCGTCCTTGGCCGCCACCACCTTGACGGCGCCCCTGGTGGACAAGATGGCGCTCCGGCCGTTGCCGGACAGGTCGTAGGTGACGGTGGTGATGGCATCGGGGCCGTACTTGGCGGCCGCCTGCGGCTGGGTGTAGCCCACCGAGGCGACCTCGGGGCGGCTGTAGGTGATGCGGGGCACGCCTAGATAGTCGATGGGCACCACCGGCCGCCCGGCCAGGTGCTCGGCGGCCAGGATGCCCTCGGCGAAGCCGACGTGGGCCAGCTGCGGGTGCGGGCCGTCGCCGGCGCTGACCAGGTCGCCGACCGCGTAGATGCCCTCGGCTGAGGTACGGCAGTACTCATCGACCGTCACGAAGCCACGTTCGGTCGTGATGCCCTGCTCCTCGTAGCCCAGCCCGGCCGAGACCGGGCCGCGTCCCACCGCGACCAGCAGCAGTTCCGCCTCCAGCGGCGCGCCGCCTTCGACGTGGATCCGGATCCCGTCCTCGGTGGGCCCGGCGCGCTCGAACCGGGTGCCGAGCCGCAATCCGATGCCGCGGCGGCGGAACTCCCGCTCGAGCAGCTTGGAGCTGGCCTCGTCTTCCAGCGGCACCAGGTGGGGCAGGGCTTCCACGATCGTCACCTTGGTGCCGAACGAGGTCCACGCCGACGCGAACTCGCAGCCGATGACCCCGCCGCCCAGCACGATCGCGGTCGCAGGCACCCGGTCGAGCTCGAGCGCGTGCTCGCTGGCCATGACCCGCCCGCCGTCCAGCTCCAGCCCGGGCAGGGTACGCGAGTACGAGCCGGTGGCCAGCACCACGTTCGTTCCGGTAAAAGAGTCCGCGCCGACCTGTACCGTCTTCGGCCCGGCCAGCCGCCCCTCGCCCGTCACGATCTGAATGCCACGGGCCTTGATCAGGCCGGTCAGGCCCTTGTGGTTCTTGGCGATCACCGAGTCCTTGTACTTGTGGACCCCGGGCATGTCCATGCCCTCGAATGGCGCCTTCACCCCGAACGCCGCGCTCTCCCGGGCGGAGTCGGCGATCTCACCGGCGTGCAGCAGCGCCTTGGTGGGAATGCAGCCCCGGTGCAGGCACGTCCCGCCCACCTTGTCCTTCTCCACAAGCACCACGGATTTGCCCAGCTCGGCCGCCCGCAACGCGGCCGCGTAGCCTCCGCTGCCGCCGCCCAGCACCACGAGATCGCACTGGTTGTCTGCCACGGGCACTCCTTTAGTCGGGTTCCGTCAGCCGATTCTTACTCCGGTCCCGTCAGCCGATCGGCGTCCCGGCCCCCCGGACCTGGGGCCGACATCCGCTGCGCCAGGAAGAAGGCGCTCACCAGGTCGCGTGCCGTGTCGTACCCGGCCAGGAACTCCTCCTCGGCCCGGGCCGGCGCCGCGCGGCCGTCCCGCAGCGCCTCGAACGCCTCCCGCATCCGCTGCAGCGCGGACTCCAGCACGTCGCGATCGTCGGGGAAGTGGGTGCCGACCACGGTTTAGTACGCCGCCGTTCCGCCGTCGACGCTGTAGATGGCGCCGGTAATGCCGGCCGCCACGTCGGAGGCCAGCAGAACCGCGACGGCCGCCACCTCATCCACCGTGTTCGGCCGCTTGATGGCGGACTCGGCGGAGAACAGCCCGACCATCTCATCGAAGGTGATGCCCATGGCCTCCGCGGTCGACGGGCCGTTGCGCTTGATGATGTCGGTGATCACCAGGCCCGGGCAGATCGCGTTCACGGTGACGCCCTGCGGGCCGACCTCCTTGGCGGCGGCCTTGGTCAGCCCGTTGATCGCGTGCTTGGCCGCGACGTAGGCGGTGAGCACCGGCTTGCCGTGCTTGCCCTCGACCGAGGAGATGTTGATGATCCTCCCGTAGCTGCGCGGCAGCATGTGCCGCAGCGCGGCGCGGGTGCCCCAGAAGGTGGAGTACAGGTTCCACTTCATCACCAGGTCGAAGTCCTCGTCGTACAGGTCGACGAGCGGGGCGAGCCGCTCGGCGCCGCCCGCGTTGTTCACCAGGATGTCGATGTGCCCGAAGTGCTCCACGGCCGCCTCGACGGTCCCCTCGACGCCTTCCTTGGTCGTCGCATCGCCCTGGTAGAAGAACGCGCGGTCCTCGCCGAGTTCGCTCACTACTTGCTTGCCGCGGTCGGCGTTGCGTCCGCTGACCACCACCTGCGCGCCCTCGGCCAGGAACGCCTCCGCGATGGCCCGGCCGATGCCCCCCGTGCCGCCCGTTATGACCGCGACCTTGCCGTCGAGCTGCATAGATGACTCCTCGGATTCAGCGTATGGCGACGCAACTTGAGTCTGACTCCAGTATGTTCGTCCGCCGCGCCCCCATCGTCAAGGTCTGGCGTGGTCAGGGTCTGGCGTGGTCAAGATCAGGCGCCATCCGGATCAGGCCCCGGCCGGCACGAGGTCCCTGACGTAGCTGCCCGGCGCGGCCTCCAGGACTGGGCGCCCGGCGCTGCCAAGCTGTTCAGGAGCGGCCTTGGTGCCGGCTGACTGCGCGATGATCCAGTCCGCCCAGTGGGTCCACCAGGTCCCGGTGTGCTTCTGCGCCGTCTCCAGCCACGCCTGCGGGTCAGCTCCCGGCTCGGCTCCGGTATAGAAGACCGCCTTCGGGTTGCCGGGCGGATTGACCAGGCTCTGGATGTGCCCGGCATTGCTGAGCACGAAGGTGCTCGGTCCGGCCAGCAGTTGCGTGGTGCGGTAGCAGCTGGTCCACGGCGTGAGGTGGTCCGTGATCCCGCCGGTGACATAGACCGGCGCGGTGATGGTGCGCAGGTCAACAGGGGTGCCCAGGCAGGTCAGCGTGCCCGGTGTAGCCAGCGGGTTGTGCTCGAAGATGTCCAGGAACTGGGCGTGCAGGGCGGCGGGCAGGTTCGTCCCGTCGGCGTTCCAGGCCAGGATGTCGAACGCCGGCGGCTTGTCGCCCATCAGGTAGTTGTTGACCCAGGCTTTCCACACCAGGTCATCGGGCCGCATCCAGGTGAACGCGCCGCCCATGTCCCGGGCGCTGATCACGCCGGCCCGCGCCGAGTTCCATCGGGCCAGGGCGAGCAGCCGGGACGCGGAGAACGCCTTGATCGGCACCTCCTGCCCCCAGTCGAGCAGGGTCACCGCGTAGCTCGCCGAGTGCACCGGCTGCTCGCCGAGGGCGGCCAGGCGGTTGAGCGCCAGCGTCGTCAAGATGCCGCCCGCGCAGAAGCCGATGACGTCGATGTCCGGCGCTCCGGTCACCTCCCGGACCGCTTCGATCGCCGACAGCACGCGGCCCGCGTAGGTGTCGAGGTTCCAGTCAGCCTGGTCACGTGTGGGGTTCCGCCAGCTCAGCATGAAGGTCTGCAGCCCGCGGCCGACCGCGTACTCGACCATGCTGCGGCCCGGACGCAGGTCGAGGAAGTAGTACCGGCCGATCGGCGGCGGGATGATCAGGACCGGCCGGGCCTGCACCTGCTCGGTGCTCGGGGCGTACTGGATCACCTCCGCCACCGGGTCGCGATCCACCACCGCCCCGGGCGTGACCGCGAAGTCGCGGCCCACCTGGTAGGCACTGCCGTCCACGATGGACGGCATGCCGCCGTTGTGGCGCACGTCGCCGGCCATGTTCTTCAGGCCGCGCAGCAGCGACGCGCCGCCGGTTTCGTAGGCGTGCTTCACCGCGGCGGGGTTGCCGAGCAGGACGTTCGTCGGAGCGGCGGCGCTCTCGGCGATCGTGAGCAGGAAGCGCGCCGCGGGCCCGGCCTGACCGGTGCGGGCCAGGCCGTCGGCCGCCTCGTCCGCGCGGGCGCAGGCGGCCGTGTAGGCCTGTGCCAGCCTGCGGTAGTAGGGATGCTGGGTCCAGGCCGGATCCCGGAACCGCGCGTCGCCGGCGGCCGGGCGCACCTCGGACCTGCCCGCCGCGATGCTCACCAGGTCGGTGGCCAGCTTCCAGGAGCTGCCGTACAGCGCCCCGATCCGTGCCAGGGGGCCCCGCGCATCAGGCGCCGTCCCGTCCGGTCCTGCCGACTCACCTGACGTCACATGGGCCTCCAACCGTTAGTTTCTGTAGCCCATCTCTAATTTAGGGCACAGCCGACCCGTTGGCGAGTCCTGTGCAGTCCGCACAGGCCTTACCAGGCCGGTATTTCCGAGTTTCTTGACGTTGACCACAGGAAGGTCAAAGATGAGCCGTACCCATGGTTCGCTGAGCCTAAGGAGGTGCCGTGGCCACCCCCCAATCAACCTCCCCGTCCGACCCGATCCAGCAGGTACTGACGTCCCTGGTCATCCGCGGCATGGCCCGCGGTGCGCCGGACGAGGTCACGGCCCGGCTGGCCGAGCAGGGCATGGTCATGGTGAAGGGACCCATCACCATGCCGACGCCCGACGGCACCGCCCTGGTCGCCAGGCTGCTGCGCCTGCCGCCGGGCGGCCAGGCCGAGCAGGACCTCAACCGGCTCTTCGACGGCTTCCTGCCCGTCAACCGGCGGCTGCGTGACGTGTGCTCGGCCTGGCAGACCTGCCCGGACGGCACCCCCAACGACCACACCGACGGCACGTACGACGACACCGTCCGGGACCGGCTGGATGAGGTCCACTCCTCCATCGGGCCGATCCTGCGCCGGATGGCGGTCATCGAGGACCGGCTGGCCGGCTACCGTCCGCGGCTGCAAGAGGCGCTGGACAAGTTCGACGACGGTGAGTCGAAGTGGCTCGCGTCCCCGCTCATTGACTCTTACCACACGATCTGGATGCAGCTGCATCAGGAGCTGATCCTCATGCTGGGCCTGACCCGCGCGGATGACGAGGCCCGCGAGGAACGGCTCGTCAGCGGCCGGACGTGACCCAAGTGACCCCGGACGTGAACACTGCGCAGCAGGACGCCGAGCGCGCCGCCGAACTCGCCGGGCTGCGCGAGGCTGTCTGTGATCTCATCGAAGGATCGGACGGCATCGCGGCCGCCCGCCGGCGGCTCGACACCGAGCCCGGCTACGACGAGCGGGCCTGGCGGCTGCTCGGCGGCGACATGGGCCTGGCGGGGCTGGGCCTTCCTGAAGACCTGGGAGGCGCCGGCGGCGGCCTGGCCGAGCTGACCGTCGTCGCCGAGGAACTGGGCCGCTCGCTGCTGCCGGTCCCGTTCTTCTCTTCTACGGTCCTGGCCGGCCAGATCCTGGCCCGCTGCCCGGAGGCCGGACCTGAGGTGCTGGCCGGGCTCTCGGCAGGCCGCGAGCTGGCCGCGTTCGCCGGCACCGGCTCCGATGGCTGCTGGCGGCCCGAGCACCTGCCGGTCGAAGCGACGCCGAACGGGTCGGCCTGGCGGCTGCGCGGCCAGGCCGACTTCGTCCTCGACGGGGCCAGCGCCGCTCACCTGGTCGTCGCGGCCACGACCCCGTCCGGCTGCGACCTTTTCCTGGTCACGAGCGACGGCGCGGGCGACGGCGCGGGCGTCCGCCGCCGGGCGCTGCCGACCCTGGACCCGACGCGCGGACAGGCGTCGGTCAGCTTCGACGGCGCGGCCGGCACCCCGCTGACCACCGGTGGCGGCGGGGCTGGTCCGGTGGCCGCCGCGCTCGACGTGGCCCTGGTCGTGCTGGCGGCCGAGCAGGTCGGCGGGGCGGCCGCCTGCCTGGACATGGCCGTCGAGTACGCCAAGATCCGCCACCAGTTCAGCCGCCCGCTGGGCAGCTTCCAGGCCATCAAGCACAAGCTCGCCGATCTGCTGCTGCTGGTCGAAATGGGCCGCTCAGCCGTCGACCGTGCGGTGCTGGCCGAGCCGGACCCCGCCCGGCTGGCCGAGGCCGCGGCGGTGGCCAAGATCTGGTGCGGCGAGGCGTTCACCACGGTTGCCACCGAGAACGTGCACGTCCACGGCGGCATCGGGTTCACCTGGGAGNNTGGGAGCACGACGCGCACCTGTATTTCCGGCGGGCCCGGGCCGACGAGCAACTGCTCGGCGACGCGACGGCGCACCGCGAGCGCCTGGCTGCCCTACTGGGCTGGTAGCCGCGGACCCAGCCTGGAAACCTAACTAGACTGCGTCTACAGTTAGACACGGTGGCCCGTCGTTGCGCCGCCTTCTCGTTCGTGATCCCCGGAGCTGGAGGAAGACCCGTGCGCAGTATTCAGCACGCTCTGAGCGGTGCCGTGTACGAGTGGGCCGAGGACGACATCGGTCCCGTGCAAGTCACGGACTCTCGCGGACGGCAGGGGCGGTTCGACCGCAACGGGCGCTGGCTGCTCGGCGAGCTTCGGGTCGCCGACCCCGAACTGTGCCGCTGGATTGAGAGCGGCGGGCGCAAAGCGGGAGGTGCCGCGGCGCGCAGCAGGCGATTCGAAACCGAGGAGACGTTCTCGTGACCACGCCGCAAGCACAAACCGCGCCTACCGGGTTCCGCGGCAACGGGCCCTCCTATCAGGACCTGCTGGACATCGACACGAAGCCGGTGCCGGCCTCGCTGCGCCGGAACGAGCCCGGCTATTTCGGGGACGCGGACGTCCCGGTCGAGCGCTACCTGGCCCGGGAGTTTCACGAGCTGGAGAAGGCCAGGCTATGGAGCCGGGTGTGGCAGTTCGCCTGCCGCGAAGAGGTGCTCGCGGAGGTGGGCGACACCGAGGTCTACGACATCTGCGACAAGTCGATCGTGCTGGTGCGGGCGGCGCCCGGCCCGGACGGTATCAAGGCCTACTACAACGCGTGCCTGCACCGCGGCCGGGCGCTGCGCGACGAACGCGGCCACGTCGATGAACTGCTCTGCGCGTTCCACGGCTTCTGCTGGTCGCTGAAGGGGACCCTCAAGCGCGTGCCCAGCGCCTGGGATTTCCCGCAGGTCCGCCCGGACAAGTTCCGCCTCCCCGAGGTGCGGGTGGGAACCTGGGGCGGCTTCGTCTTCATCAACATGGATCCGGACTGCGAGCCGCTGGCGGACTTCCTCGGTGAGCTGCCGGCGTTCTTCGAGCGGTGGCCGCTGGAGGACAGGTACACCCGGGTGCACATCTCCAAGGTGCTGAAGGTGAACTGGAAGGTCGCCCAGGAAGCGTTCATGGAGTCCTTCCACGTCATCACCACCCATCCCCAGCTGCTGCCCGGTTTCGGCGACGCCAACAGCCAGTACGACGTCTTCGGCAACGTGTCGCGGGCCATCTCGGCGCGGGGCGTGCCGAGTCCCTACCTGTCCTGGGCACCGGACGAGCAGCAGCGGCTGAACAGCCAGATCGACCAGCGGGCCGACGACCCGCCCGTGCTGGAGGTGCCGGAGGGCAGCACCGCCCGCAAGACGCTGGCGGAGGCGGCTCGCCGCTCGCTGCGGTCGGTCATGAACGAGGCCTACGTGGACTCGCTCACCGACGCCGAGCTCGTCGACAGCTACTTCCTGACGGTCTTTCCCAACATGCATCCCTGGGGCGGGTTCAACCAGATCACCTACCGTTTCCGCCCGAACGGCGACGATCATCAGAGCTGCCGCATGGATGTGCTCCTGCTGTCGCCGTTCCAGGGCGAGCGACCGCCGCCGGTGGCCGAGCGCCGGCTGAGCGCCGATCAGCCGTGGCGCGGCGCCGTCGAGGAACTCGGCTCGCTGGCCCGGGTGTTCGACCAGGACGAGTTCAACCTGGAGGCGGTGCAGAAGGGCCTGCGGACCACGCAGAAGCCAGGCGTCACCTTCAGCGTCTACCAGGAGAGCAAGATCCGGCATTTCCACCATCTCCTCGACCGCTGGCTGGCCGACCCGGCGCCGACCAGGCCAGGTAGCCGGCCCTAGTAACGTCGCGCGGGAGGGTCACATGCCGGAGCAGATGCGGTTTGACGGCAAGGTCGCTTTCATCACCGGCGGCGCCTCCGGTCTCGGCGCGGCGGCGGCCGAGCGCTTCGCCAGCGAGGGCGCCCAGGTCGCGATCGCCGACATCGACTCCGACGGCGCCCGCCGGGTGGCCGGCCGGCTGCCCGACGGCTTCGCGGTCGCCGTCGACACCGCGGACGCCGCTTCGGTGCAGTCGGCGGTACACGCCGCGGCGGACCGCTATGGTCGCATCGACGTCGTCTTCAACAACGCGGGCATCGCCGGCGCCCAGCTGCCGCTGCACGAACTGCCCGTCGAAGACTGGCAGCACGTCCGAGGCATCGACGGCGACGGCATCTTCTACGTCATGAAGTACTGCATCGCCGAGATGCTCACGACGGGGGGCGGCGCCATCGTCAACACCTCATCGACCGCCGGCCTGACCGGCCAGCTGCACATCTCGCCCTACACCTTCGCCAAAGCCGGCATCATCGGCCTGACCCGCAGCGCCGCGATCGAGTACGCCGCTCGCAACATCCGGGTCAACGCGATCGCGCCCACCGTAGTGTGGACCCCGCTGGTGGAGCGGTTCGCGCAGACCGCACCGGACCCGGCCGCCATGCGCGCCGCGATGGAGACCTACAACCCCATGCCCGGCATCCCGCGGGCGGAGGACGTGGCCGCGGCCGTCGCCTTCCTGGCCTCAGACGAGGCGCGGTGGATCACCGGCCACACCCTGCCCATCGACGGCGGGTACTGCGCTCAGTAATGTCCCACCCCGCTGGCAGCTGGCCAAGGAGGAGCAACCCGATGACAGGACGCGTCCAAGGCAAGGTGGCTTTCATCACCGGCGCCGCCCGCGGGCAGGGCCGCAGCCACGCCCTCCGGCTGGCCGCTGAGGGCGCCGACATCATCGCGGTCGACCTGTGCGAGTCGGTGCCGAGCGTGGACCGGTTCTACCCCGGGGCCACCGAAGCGGACCTAGCCGAGACGGTCGCGGGGGTGGAGGCGCTGGACCGGCGGATCGTGGCCACCAAGGCCGACGTGCGGGACTACCCGGCGCTCAAGGCGGCCCTGGACGACGGGGTGGCCCAGCTCGGCCACGTGGACATCGTCTGCGCCAACGCCGGCATCTTCATCTTCGGCGACCAGACCCACCTGGTCAGCGAGCGGGACTGGCAGGACGTCACCGACATCAACCAGACCGGCGTCTGGCACACCTGCAAGGCGGTCATCCCGCACCTGATCGATCAGGGCACCGGCGGGTCGATGATCCTGACCAGCTCGACCGCCGGCCTTAAAGGCACGCCGAACGTCGCGCCCTACACCGCCAGCAAGCACGCGGTGGTCGGGATCATGCGCACGCTGGCCCGGGAGCTGGCCCCGCACTGGATCCGGGTCAACACCGTGCACCCGACCGGGGTGGCCACGAACATGATCTTGAACGAGGCCACCTTCCGGCTCTTCCTGCCGGACGCGGAGCATCCGACCCAGGAACAGGCCGCCGCGATCTTCGCCACCACCAACGCCCTGCCGGTGCCCTGGGTCGAGCCGATCGACATCAGCAACGCGGTGCTGTTCCTGGCCTCCGACGAGGCCCGCTACGTGACCGGCACCGAGCTGAAGGTCGACGCCGGCTTCACCATCAAGTAACCGCGCCCGGTAACCCATCGGGTCAGCTGCTGCGGGGCAGCTTGGAGTACGGCACGCCCTTATCGACGCGCGGCTCGCGGGGCAGGCCGAGGACGCGCTCGCCGATGATGTTGCGCTGGATCTCGTCGGTCCCGCCCGCCAGCCGGTAGCCTGGCGCGCCGAGCAGGTGCTCGGTCCAGGCGAAGCTGTCCGGCTCTCCGCTGTCCGCGGCGATGCGCGCGCCCAGCAAGGAGCTGGCGACCTCGCCAATCCGCGTCAGGTTGGCCGACGCGACCAGCTTGCCGATCGAGGCGGCGGGCCCCGGCGGTGCCCCGGCCGCGGCCGCCCGGGCCACCCGCTCGGTGGTGGCCGCCCGCAGCTGGGTCCGCACGTACACGTCGGCCAGCTGCTGCCGCACCACCGGATCGGATGACTTGCCCAGCCTGCGCGCCAGCCGGAGCAGGTCCTCGAACGAGCCGCCCTTGCGCCGGGTGCCCTGGCCGCTGGCGGTGCGCTCGAACCCGAGCGTGGCGTTGGCCACCTTCCAGCCGTCGCCGACCTGCCCGACCCGCATGTCGTCGCCCACCTGCACCCCGGACAGGAACACCTCGTTGAACGACGACGCGCCGCTCATCTGCCGGATCGGCCGGACCTCCACCCCGGGTGCGTCCATCGGGATGAGAAACATGGTCAGCCCGGCCTGCTTGGCCACCTCCCGGTCGGTCCGGGCCAGCAGCAGGCCATAGTCGGCGAACCGGGCCCCGGACGACCACACCTTCTGCCCCTCGATCAGCCAGCCTTCCCCTTCGGTCAACACGGCGCTGGTTGCCACCGCGGCCAGGTCCGAGCCGGCGCCCGGCTCGCTGAACAGCTGGCAGCACAGCAGGTCCGAGCGCAGGAAGGCCCGAGCGTACTTGGCCCGCTGCTCGGCCGTGCCGAACGTGGCGATGGTCGGCCCGACCAGCCCGCAGGTGACGCTGATCAGCTCCGTCGACTGGGGCGAATCGAACGCCTGCTCCTCCTCGGTGAAGGCCACCACGTACCGCATGGACAGTCCCGCCCCGCCCAGCTCCTCGGGCAGCGCGATCGCGCCATAGCCGGCGTCGTGCCGCTGCTTGCGGTAGGCCCGCACCTTGTCGAGCAGGTCGCGCTCGGCCTCCTCGGTGACGTTCTGGAAGACCGCGTAATCCGCGGGCCCCTCGGGCTGCTCTGGCCGCCGGGGCAGCATCGTATGCAGCCAGTCGCGCACCCCGGCCCGCCAGGCCTGCATCTCAGGTTCACTCATCAGCTCTGCTCTCCGCTCGCTCGTCAGCACTCCTCACGCGGTCAGCACTCCTCACGCGGTCAGCACTCCTCATGCGGTCAGCACCGTGCACGCGCTGATGCCCGGCGCGCCGTAGACGTGCGTGAAACCGACCCGGGGCGCCCCGGCTACCTGCCGGCCTCCGGCCCGGCCCTGCAGCTGGAGCACGATGTCAATGACCTGGCGCAGCCCGGACGCGCCGACCGGCTCGCCGTTGGCCAGGCAGCCGCCGTCGGTGTTGATGGGCAGCCGGCCGGTCGGAGCCGTCTCGCTGCGATCGATCAGCTCCTGCTGCGCGCCGTCCTCGCACAGGCCGGTCTCGGCCATGTGGTAGATCTCGGCGCCGGCGTCGGTATCCTGCAGCTGGGCGACCTGCACGTCGGACGGGGCGACGCCCGCGGCCGCGAAGACCGCCCGGGCGGCGTCTACGCTGGGGCTGTGCCCGGCCTCCGGCGGCAGCCACGGCGCGAACACCTCGAATGATCCGAAGCGCCGGGTGCGCTTGGCCACCGCCGCCAGGCGCACCGGCCGCTCGCACAGGTCGGCGGCACGGTCGCCGCGCGCCAGCACCACCGCGGCGCCCCCCTCGCTCGGGGAGCAGAGCATGTACTGGGT
>PMOU01000061.1:0-232 GCA_003161205.1 Actinomycetota bacterium
CGTAGCAGATTAGGTTTGCCCCGCCTGGGCTTTCCCTCCAGGCGCTGATCCTCAAGACTGGCCGGGTGACTGAGCGGCTGCGGGTGCGTGAGATCGATGATGATGAGGGCCGTCGGCTGGTGCGGGTCATCCGCCGCGGCAGCGGGTCGGTGGTGACCTGGCGGCGGGCGCAGATGGTCCTGCTGTCCGCGCAGGGCATGGACGCGACGGCGATCGCGAAGGTGGCGTTCAC
>PMOU01000061.1:259-4087 GCA_003161205.1 Actinomycetota bacterium
CGAGCATGACCTGCCGTTTTCCGAAGCGCACAGGTTCGCGTGAAGGTATGCACGGTGGCGCTTGATGTTTACGGGTTGGCGAGCCGGGAGGCGTCCACGGTGTCGGCGAGGTAGTGCAGCACGGTGCCGCGGCGGACGCCGAAGGCCTCGGCGACGATGACCGGGTCGAGGGTGGTGACCAGGTGAGCGAGCCGGGTGACCCGCAGCAGGGTCGGGGTGACGCCCGCGGGGGCGAGCAGCCTCTTGAGATAGCTGAACGACACTGGCTCCGCGGTGGTCTTGCTTTTCTGGCTGACCAGCAGGTGCGGGTTCCCGCCGTGGTGATGGCGGTCGTGGTGGCCCAGGCAGCGGCGCAGCGCGGTGGTGGTGGCCGGGTCCAGCGGGACCGGGCGGGGCCTGTTGCCCAGGCGGATGGTGGCGCGGGTCAGGTCGATGTCGGTGACGCGCAGCTGGCGCAGTTCTCCGGCGGAGGCGCCGTGCAGCAGGCTGAGCAGGCCGGCCGCGGGTTCGTGCGGGTGCAGCGTTTCCGCGTCGGCGGTCCACCGGTGCAGGAGCTGGCGCTGCTCGGCGGCTGACAGGAGCCGGCCGTGGAAGGGGATGTTCGAGCTGGGCCGCAGGCCGCGTACCGGGTCGGCCAGGATCAGGTGGTGCGAGCGGGCCCAGCGGAAGAACACGCGCAGGGCATGCAGCTGCCGGGCCCGGTTCGCGGGGCTGGCGATGGCGGCCAGGAACGCTTCGACGTCACTGGCGGCGGTCAGCTGCCACCCGGTGACCGCAGGCCGTGATACGGCCAGGTAGCGGGCGAGGTCACGGACCGCGGTGAGGTTGATCTCCAGGGTCCGGTCATTCCGGGGGCGGGTTCCGGCCCTGCGGGCCCGGTCGCGGTCGCGCAGCTGGGCGTCGCTGAAGCTGGCAGCGGCTGCGCGGAACGGCTGCGGTGTCTCATCGACGCGGCGGCCGCGGCGGGCCGCGGCGGCCTGGGCGGCGGTATCGGCCGGCAAGGCGAGCCGGGCACTGGTGAAGAAGGCCTCCAGCGCCCGGGTGAGCGCTCCGCCGGCGGCCCGGCCCGGCCGTGGCTGACCGGCGGCGGCCAGCACCGCGGCCGGGGCATTACTGCTGCTGGCGGCCAGGACGCCGGCGAGCTGGTGCAGCAGCGTGACCGCCCGCCCGGGTGAGAGCCGGACCGCGAGATAGCCGGCGAAACCGTCCAGCCAGCCGGGCGGATGATCCAGGTTACGGGCGAGCCGGGCGGCGCAGTTGCCCGCCATCGCAGGGTCGTGGTGATAGCAGCGAGCACACAGGCCGTGTGCCTGGTGCGGGCCGCGCTGGCCGCAGCGCACGCAGGTCACCTGCCGGGCCGGGGCCCGGGGGCGGCGGGGCCGCAGCGCGCGCTGGCAGCGCCCGCAGATCCCGGTGCCGGGCCGCAGCAGCCCAGGGCGCCCGCATCGCGGGCATGGGCGCTTGGCCGATTCGCGGCGCCACCGCCCGTCGCAGGGGCCGCAGCGGCCGTGGGCGTGCAGCGGCCGCGGCTGCGCGCAGTCCCGGCAGATCCCCGCGGTCCTGCTCACAGCGGCGGCATCGATCGTCCGCGCCTGGCCTGCGGCATCACCTGGCGTTGCGGCGGCGCCATGGCGGCCGGGGTGGTGTCCACCTCGAGCAGGTCGTTGGGAGTGCATTCCAAGGCGGTGCACAGCGCCGCCAGGGTCGACAGCTTCAGCTGCGCGGGCTCACGGGTCAGCAGCGCGGACACGCTCGCCGAGGACAGCGACAACCCGGCCCGCTCGGCCAGCAGCCGCCGCAGCTGCGCGCCGGTCCACACTTCCCGCTGGGCGGCGGCCATCCGCAGCCGCCAGGTGACCTTCACAGTGGCTCCTCCAGGTCGGCCAGGACCGCCGATACGGCCTTGCGGTAGGCNNCCCAGCATCTGCTGGATGGCGACCAGGTCCACGCCGCGTTCGTAGTTGTGGGTCGCGCATGCCCGGCGCAGCGCGTGCGGGCTGAACCGGTCGGCCGCCTCGGCGCCTTCCAGCTCCAGCAGGTGGGCCAGCCGGTTGCGGACGCTGCCGCGGTGCAGCCGCCCGCCGTCCGGATCGGGGAAGGCCGCCGCCCCGGCAGGCAGCCTGGGCCGCACATCCTGCAGGTACCAGCGCAAGATCAGGTCAAGCTGGTCCAGCATCGGGACCCACCGCGGCCGCGGCCCCGACCCCTTAGCTGCCTTGCCGAACCGCACGTGGATCTTGCCGAACGGCCCGCGGTCGAAATGCAGGTCGGCGACATCGAGCGCGACGGCTTCCTCGGCCCGCAGCCCGGCGTGATACAACGTCCGGTAGAGCGCGTAATCCCGCCCGGCCGCAGTGAACACCCGCGCGGTGGCCACCCGCTGACGCAAGAACGCGAAGAACCCCTCCACCCGGGCCGGGGTGGGCGGCGGCCGGGACTGCGGGGAGTCGGCGCCGACATGGCGGGCGGCGTTGAACTCATCGACCGGGTCGGCCAGCCGGACGCCGAAGCACGCCTCGATCTCGGCGGCCTTGCGGGCGGCCAGGAACGCGAAGAACCCCTTGAACGCCGATACGTACCCGCGCCGGGTACTCGCCGACATCCCGGCCGCCGCGAACCGGCCCACCACCCGGTCCACGTCCTCGCAAGTCACCTCCCAGGCCGGGCACCCGCACGCGTCGAGGAACCGCTCCAGGGTGCCGGTGCCGTTGCCGATGGTCAGCGGGCTGAACCCGCGGGCCACCTGCGAGGCCTGATACGCCTCGATGCACGCCGCCTGGTAAACCAGCGGGTCAGGCGGCGCGCCCGGTACCGGCAGCTCCGCCGACGCGACTATCTGAAGACCCCTGCCAGCCACCGCATACCTCCGCATCACCTTTGATTGCCAGGTGCTGCCTAACAATTCTAGTGAGCGCCTGGAAAGTCAAAGACCTCCGCAGCGTGTCGTTGCCGCAGGCAGCTGGGCAGATTCCCGCGGAGCCGGGGATAGCAAGAACAAGAACCTGGAGCCTGGCCAAGCTGGCCGATTTCCTGGTGGCTGAGGGGGTGGTCGATGACATCAGCCACGAGGGCCTGCGGGTCCTGCTCCGCGCCGAGGGCGTCACCTTTCAACGCCTGAAGACGTGGAAGGCGTCCAAGGACCCGGAGTATGCGGCCAAGAAGGCGCGGGTCGAGCAGCTGTACGCGATCGCCGACCGCGACGTGGTTCCAGAAGAGAGCGACCCGGAGATCGTGTTCTGCGTTGATGAGTTCGGGCCGCTCAACCTGCAGCCGCACCCGGGACGGCAGTGGGCCGCGGTCAGCGGCACGAACAAAGAACCCGGCCGGGCGCCGCGGCCCCGGATGCGCGCGACCTACACCCGCACCGCGGGGGTCCGGCACCTGTTCGCCGCTTACGAGCTGGGCGAGGACAAGCTGTTCGGGCACATCAAGCCGCGCAAGACCCGGGCCCGGTTCCTGGAGTTCTGCCGCTACCTGCGGTCCCTTTACCCGCCATCCATCCGGATCGCGATCGTCTGCGACAACTTCAGTCCGCACCTGACCACGGCCAAAGACGCCCGGGTCGGGACCTGGGCCACGGCGAACAACGTCGAGATCGCTTACACGCCGACGAATTCGTCCTGGTTAAACCGCATAGAGGCGCAATTCACGGCGTTGCGGTACTTCGCGCTGGACGGCACCGACCACGCCAGCCACAAGGAGCAGGCCAGCATGATCCGCCGGTACATCATCTGGCGCAACAACCACGCCTACGACGAACGACTCCGCCGCATCGTCGACAAGGCGAACGTAGCTTGACGCGGCACTAGCTCCCGGCCGGGGCGGGCT
>PMOU01000183.1 GCA_003161205.1 Actinomycetota bacterium
AGCGCGCGCCGGGCGCCCTCGACCGCGGCGCGGACGTCCTTCACCCCGGCGCTGACCGCCGACAGCTCCACGAAACGCCGCTTGGTCACCTGGCTGACCACGTAGGCCAGCGTCGTCTTGCCGGTTCCAGGCGGGCCCCACAGCAGCAGCGACATCGGCGCGTCGTTGTCGATCAGCTTGCGGAACGGCGTGCCCGCACCGGTCAGGTGCCGCTGGCCGATCACCTCGTCCAGGCTGCGCGGCCGCATCCGGACGGCAAGCGGCGCGGCGGCCTGGGCGGCGGCGTCTTCTGCCTCGTCGAACAGGCTCTCGGACTGGCCTGGGTCTACTGTGGCCATCCCCCGACCTTATCCTCGCCCGCGCACCAGACCGAGACAACGAGCTCAAGTTATCCACAATCGGCCTCCCCGCGCCGACCCGATCCACAGGTTTCGGTGCGTTCGCCGCTGCGCCCGGCAACCCGTACACGGTGAACCTATGCCGATCGAACTACCCGCGCCGGGCCGCAAGCTGTTGCTGGTCCAGGGCAACGCCATAGGACACCGCCAGAGCACGACCTCCGGGATCACGCGGGACACCATGCGCAGCCAGGTGCGCGGCGGCCGGTGGCAACGACTTCAGCGCGGCGTGTACGCCGCTCACTCAGGCGAACCCACGCGAGAGACGATGCTGTGGGCGGCGCTGCTCCGCGCCGGGCCCGGCGCCACTCTGAGCCACCAGACCGCAGCCGAACGGCATGGCCTGACCGACAAGCCGAGCGCTCTCATCACGATCACGGTGCCAGCGCGGCGGCATCCTGCGCAGGTGAAGATCCCGGGGGTTGTCATCCACCGGTCGGATGCGATCCTGCGGACCAGGCATCCGGCCATGCTTCCGCCGTGCACCCGGGTGGAGGACACGGTGCTGGACCTGATCCAGGTCGCGCCGACCTTTGACGAGGCTTACGAGTGGATCTGCCGGGCGCTGGGACGGAGGCGCAGCACGGCAGACCGGATACGCCACGCCATGGAAGCTCGCAAAAGGATGCGCTGGCGCGCCGAGCTCGTGGCCGCGCTCGGTGACGCAGAAGGCGGCGCCTTGTCAATGCTCGAATACCGTTACGTCCACTGGGTGGAACGCCCGCACGCGTTGCCCGCCGCCCAGCGTCAGGCCAGGATCAGGCACCGCGCCGGTAACTGGTACCTGGACAATCTGTACGAAGAGTACGGGCTGTGTGTGGAACTCGACGGGACTGCCGCCCATCCCGCCGACGAGCAGTGGCGAGACAAGCGCCGGGACACCGCGAACGCAGTGCGGGGTATCGTCACGCTCAGGTTCGGGTTCCTGGATCTACGCGAGCGCCGGTGCGAGACGGCCGCCGCCGTCGCTACCGTGCTGGCTCGCAACGGCTGGACCACCCCGCCGGCCCCTTGCCGCAACCCCGCCTGCCCCCTCCGTCCGGGCCGAAATCCATTATCGTGGCCAGTTTGTGGTCAAATACGACCGAAACTGGCCACGATAATGCCGGGGCGCTGGTCAAGCCGGGGCGCTGGTCAAGCCGGGGCGCTGGTCAAGCCGGGGCGGCGGGGGTTGGCGGGGCGGCGGGGTTGGCCGGTTCGGGTACGGCGTCGATGCCGGCTTCGCGGCGCTGCGCCTCGGTGATAGGCGTGGGCGCGCCGGTGAGGGGGTCGAGCCCTGAGGCGGCCTTGGGGAAGGCGATCACGTCCCTGATCGACTCGGCCCCGGCGAGCAGCATGATCACCCGGTCCCAGCCGAACGCGATGCCGCCGTGCGGCGGCGGCCCGTACTTGAACGCGTCGAGCAGGAAGCCGAACTGCGACCGCGCCTCCTCCGGCGACAGCCCGATCACGTCGAAGACGGCCTGCTGCATCGAGGACTTGTGGATACGGATGGACCCGCCGCCGATCTCGTAGCCGTTGCACACCACGTCGTACGCGTCGGCCAGCGCGCCGCCGGGCTCGGCGACGAACTTGTCCGCCCATTCGGGCAGCGGCGCCGTGAACGGGTGGTGCACCGACGTCCAGCCGCCGGATCCGTCCTCTTCGAACATCGGTGCGTCCACCACCCACAGGAACGACCACGCCGACTCGTCGATCAGGCCGCCCCTGCGCCCGATCTCGAGCCGGGCCGCGCCGAGAAGCTCCCGGGCCGCCGAGGCCGGCCCGGCCGCGAAGAACACGCAGTCGCCAGGCGCGGCGCCCACCGCGGCAGCCAGCCCGGCCCGTTCCGCCTCCGACAGGTTCTTGGCCACCGGGCCGCCGATCTCGCCGGAGTCGCCGAGCAGCGCGTAGGCGAGCCCGCGCGCGCCGCGCGACCGCGCCCACTCCTGCCACCCGTCCAGCTCGCGGCGCGACTGGACGGCGCCGCCGGGCATGACCACGGCCCCGACGTACGGAGCCTGGAACACCCGGAATTCGGTCGCCGCGAAGTACTCGGTCAGGTCGGTGAGCTCACACCCGAACCGCAGGTCGGGCTTGTCCGAGCCGTAGCGCGCCATGGCCTCCGCGTAGGTCATCCGGGGCAGCGGCCTTGGCACCTCGTAGCCGGCCAGCTCGGACCACAGCCGGGCCACGATGTCCTCGGCCACGGTGATGACGTCGTCGCGGGTAACGAAGGACATCTCGATGTCGATCTGGGTGAACTCCGGCTGCCTGTCCTTGCGGAAGTCCTCGTCCCTGAAGCACCGGGCCAGCTGGTAGTAACGCTCGAGCCCGCCCACCATGAGCAGCTGCTTGAACAGCTGCGGGGACTGCGGCAGCGCGTACCAGTTACCTGGCCGCAGCCGCACCGGGACGAGGAAGTCACGCGCGCCCTCCGGCGTCGACCTGGTCAGGTACGGCGTCTCGACGTTCACGAACCGGTGCGCTCGCATCACGTCGGACAGCAGGTAGGCGGCCTGTGACCGGGCGCGCAGCGCCCGCGCGGTGTCCTCGCGCCTGATGTCCAGATACCGGTACTTGAGCCGGATGTCCTCGTTGACCTCGGCGGAACCCTCGACCGGGAACGGCAGCGGCTCGGCTTCGCTGAGCACCTCGACGTCGTCCGCGACGACCTCGATCGCGCCGGTGGGCAACTCGGGGTTCTCGTTCCCGGCCGGGCGCGTCCGCACCGTCCCGGTCACCAGGACGCAGAACTCGGCCCGCAGATCATGAGCCACGGCTTCCTCGCCGCGCCACACGACCTGCACTATGCCGCTCGCGTCCCGCAGATCGATGAAGACCACGCCGCCGTGGTCCCGGCGCCGGGCCACCCAGCCGGCCAGCACCACCAGCTCGCCCGCGTGCGACGCTCGCAGCGTCCCCGCCTCATGGGTGCGGATCATCGGCCCTGTTGCCCCTTTCGTTTGACAGTCCTTCCGGCGACGATGCCACCAGGTGACCCGCCAGGGCGGATCGGACTGCTTTCTTCTGTCAAATCTATTAATCCGAACGAGCGGACCTGCGTGCGCCCAGCCAGGTCCGTGCCGTTGTGCTCATATCCCCCGGACCGGTCCGGATTCAGGCAGGTTCAGGTCGGCCAGGAACGGATTCGTGCGCCGCTCCGCGCCGATGGTCGTCTGCGGCCCGTGCCCGGACAGCACCACGGTCTGGTCGGGCAGGGTCAGGCAGACTCGCGCCAGGCTGCGCAGCATCGTGGGGTAATCCCCGCCGGGCAAGTCGGTCCGCCCGATCGACCCGGCAAACAGCAGGTCCCCGGAAAACAGGACGTCCGTGCGGTCCGCCCCGGCTGCCCCGCTGGCCCTGTCCACCGCGCCGATTTTGCTTTTACCTTGTGCCGTAATAGGCGCCTGCGCCGCGGGGCTCTCCAATGGCACGCGGAATGTCACAGATCCTTCTGTGTGCCCGGGCGCATGGTTGACGGTGATCTCCAAGCCGACGAGGCTCAAAGTCATCCCGTCGGCCAGTTCTTTTACATCGTCCGGCTCGGTGAATTCCAGGCCGCCGAACAGTTCCTGCCCGGTCCCGAGCGCGAGGCCCTTTGCGGGATCGCTCAGCAATGCGCGGTCACGCGGGTGGATGTACGCCGGGATTCCTTTCGCGCCGCAGACCGGGGCGACGGACCAGATGTGGTCGATATGACCGTGGGTGAGCAGGACCGCGGCCGGCCTGAGCCGGTGCTCGGCCAGGAGTTCCTCGATACCGCGTTCCGCGTCCTGGCCCGGATCGATGATCACGCACTCCTGTCCGGGGGCGGACGCAACTACATAACAGTTGGCGGCAAACGCGCCTGCCGGGAACCCTGCAACGAGCACAAGCGTCCTTTCTCACGGTACGGTATCTCAGGCTACCGAGAGGACCCCATGGCCGCGAACCGATAACGAGGGTACCGATCCAGGCATCTGGAAGGTACGATTCGCGAACGATCGCGAATATTGGGGGCTTCCGGAGGGTCGTCCAGGCCCAGCACATCCTGTGTTTGCGATCAAAAGGTATGCACCGGGTTCGTCGGCCTACCTCCCGTGAATACCCAGCGGTAGCCAGATAGCGCGACAGGCCAAGGAGGACTCGACCGGTGCCGGGTAAGAACGAGCGCCAGCGCAAGCTAGCCAGGGAGAAATACCGCCGCCAGCAGGAACTCCGGGCGGCCCGGCGGCGCCAGCAGCGCAAGCGCGGGGCGATCGCCCTCAGCCTGGTGCTCGGCGCGGCGCTCATCGCCTCGCTGCTGGCCGTGTTCCTCACCGGCGGAAGCAGCAAGCACCCGTCGGCTTCGGCCAGCAAGTCGCCGAGCGCCACGCCCTCGGCCACCACGGTAGCCGAGCCGGCCCACCACTGCACCTACACCAAGACCGGGACGGCAGCACGCACGGTCAGCCTCCCGTCCGCCACGCCCGACTACACCGCGAGCTACACCGCGACGATCAACACCAACCTGGGCAAGATCGTGGTCGACCTGGCCAACAGCAAGGCCACCTGCACCGTCAACTCGTTCGTGCACCTGGCCGAGGCGGGCTACTTCAATAACACCCAGTGCCACCGGATGCTGACCACGGGCATCTACGTGCTGCAGTGCGGTGATCCGTACGCCACCGCCACGACCAAGCTGACCTGCAGTTCGACCGGCAAGATCGGCACCGGGATACCCGGGTACGAGTTCGCCAGCGAGAACCTCACCGACGCCACGTACCCGGCCGGCACGCTGGCGATGGCCAACGACGGCTCCGCGGACTCCAACGGCAGCCAGTTCTTCATCGTGTACAAGGACAGCACGTCTGGGCTCAAGGCCAGCTACACACCGTTCGGAACGGTTTCTTCCGGGCTCGGCATCGTCCAGAATGTGGCCAAGGATGGCTATTCGTGTCAGTACACGGTGTCGGGTGAGTCGGAGGGCGGCGCGCCGAAGGAAAAGGTCATCATTGACAGTGTGGCGATCAAGGAAGCCTGACACGAGCAAGACCAACGCAGGAGGTTCGCCGTGACGACCGCCTACCATCCGTGGGGCCGGGTAGACGCCGACGGGACGGTCTATGTCCGTACCGCCGACGGCGAACGGGTGATTGGCTCGTGGCAGGCAGGAAGTCCGGAGGAGGCGATTGCCTTCTTCCAGCGCAAGTACGACGCGCTCGAGACCGAGGTCGTGCTGCTGGAGCAGCGGATCGCCGCCACCGACCTGGCTCCCGCCCAGGCCTCGGCGAGCGTGCAGCGGCTGGTCCAGGCGATCAACGAGGCCAATGCGCTCGGCGACCTCGACGGGCTCCGCACGCGGGTCGAGCGCCTGGTCGAGGACGTCGGTCACCGCCGCGAAGAGGCCAAGGCGGCCCGGGAGCACGCCCGCGTGCAGGCCAAGGAGATCAAGGAGCGGATCGTCGCCGAGGCGGAGCAGATCGCCGCCGAAGCCACGCACTGGAAAAGCAGCGGCGAGCGGATGCGCGAGCTGCTCGAGGAGTGGAAGGCGGCTCCGCACGCCGAGCGGGCCGCCGAGGCCGCGCTGTGGAAGCGCCTGTCCGCGGCTCGCAACGCGTTCACCAAGCGGCGCAAGGCCTACTTCGCCACCCTGGAAGCCGAACGCGAGGACGTCAAGGCCCGCAAGGAGAAGCTGTGCGCCGACGCCGAGGCGCTGTCGGGGTCGACCGAGTGGGGCCCGACTACCAGCGCCTACCGCGAGCTGATGCGCCAGTGGAAGGCATCGGGGCGGGCGGACCGGGACGCCGAAGCCGAGCTGTGGAAACGGTTCCGGGCTGCTCAGGACAAGTTCTTCAACGCCCGGGCGGAGGTGTTCTCCGCCAAGGACACCGAGCTGCGCGAGCACGCCGAGGCCAAGCAGCAGCTGCTGGAGGCGGCCCAGGGCCTGCTGCCGGTCTCCGACATCCGGTCCGCCCGGGCGGCGCTGCGCGGCATCCAGGAGCGGTGGGAACAGATCGGGGCGGTGCCCCGTGATTCCCGGGAGCACCTGGAGTCCGGGCTCCGGCGGGTCGAGGACGCGATACGCAAGACCGAAGAGACGCAATGGCGCCGGTCAAATCCGGAGGCGCTGGCGCGGGCCGAGGGCACCGTGGCTCAGCTCCGCTCGACCATCGCCCAGCTAGAGGGGCAGCTGGCCCGGGCGCGCGACCGGGGCGACGCCCGAGCCGCCAGCACCGCCGAGGAAGCCCTGATCGCCCGCCGGGCCTGGCTCACCGAAGCCGAGCACACCCTGGCGGAATTCAGCTCGTGACGCGGTAGACGTCGTAGACGCCGTCGATGGCGCGGACGGCGCGCAGCACGTGCCCGAGGTGCTTGGGATCGCCCATCTCGAACGTGAACCGGCTGACCGCCACCCGGTCCCGGCTGGTCGTCACGGTCGCCGACAAGATGTTGACGTGCTGGTCGGACAGCACCCTGGTCACGTCGGAGAGCAGCCGGGTCCGGTCGAGCGCCTCCACCTGAATGGCCACGAGGAACACCGAGCCGTCGGTCGGCGCCCAGTGGACCTCGACCATCCGCTCCCGCTGGGTGTCGGTCTGGTGAACGATATTCACGCAGTCCACGCGGTGCACCGACACGCCATGACCGTGGGTGACGAAGCCGGTGATCTGGTCTCCCGGCACCGGGGTGCAGCACCGGGACAGGCGCACCCAGGTGTCCGGCGCGCCGTTGACCTCGACGCCCGGGTCTCCAGGTGCCCTGGGCTGCGGCTCCTTGGTCGGCAGCGTGGTCTCGGCTAGGTCATCCTGGGCACCGGCGATGCCGCCGACGGACCTGACCAGCTTCTCCACCACCGACTGGGCGCTGACCCGGCCCTCACCGACCGCCGCGTACAGCCCGGACACGTCCGTGTAGCGCAGGTCGCGGGCCAGGGTGAGCAGGCTGTCGGCCGCCGCGAGCCGCTGCAGCGGG
Source organism: Actinomycetota bacterium (assembly GCA_003161205.1). The sequence goes on from PMOU01000183.1 coordinate 7,314, forward strand.
AGCCCTTGCTTGCGCATGGACCGGGCAATCTGGTCCTTGCCGGCCTCGACGGCGGCTTCCCGGCGCTCCTTGGAGAACCACTGCCTGATCTTGTTCCTGGCCCGGGGGCTCTGCACGAACTTGAGCCAGTCCCGGCTTGGCCCGGCTTCCGGCGCCTTGGAGGTGAAAATCTCCACGGTGTCACCGTTGTCCAGCGTGGACTCCAGCGCCACCAGGCGGCCATTGACCCTGGCTCCCACCGTCCGGTGCCCGACCTCGGTGTGGATCGCGTAGGCGAAGTCCACCGCCGTGGCGCCCTGGGGCAGCGCCATCACCTCCCCGCGGGGAGTGAAGACGTAGACCTCGTCGGTGGCCAGGTCGAAGCGAAGCGACTCAAGGAACTCGGCCGGGTCCTCGGTCTCCCGCTGCCAGTCGACGAGCTGCCTGAGCCAGGCCATCTCCTGGGTGTCGTCCTTGGCGTCCTTGGGCCGGCCGAAGACCGTTTCTTCCTTGTACTTCCAGTGCGCCGCGACCCCGTACTCCGCGACCTTGTGCATGCCCCAGGTCCGGATCTGCAGCTCCACCGGCTTGCCCCCCGGGCCGATGACCGTGGTGTGCAGCGAATGGTACATATTGAACTTCGGCATCGCGATGTAGTCTTTGAACCGCCCCGGGACCGGATTCCACCGCGCGTGGATGATGCCGAGCACCCCGTAGCAGTCCATCACCGTATCGACCAGCACGCGGATGCCGACCAGGTCATAGATGTCGTCAAAGCCGACGTTCTTGGCGATCATCTTCTGGTAGATCGAGTAGTAGTGCTTGGGGCGGCCGGTCACCGACGCCTTGATCTTGGCCTCGCGCAGGTCACCGGAGACGTCCTGGATCACTTCCTGCAGGAAGACGTCGCGCCGGGGGGCCCGGCCGGACACCAGGCGCGCGATCTCGTCGAAGCGCTTGGGATACAAGGTCGCGAAGGAGAGGTCCTCAAGCTCCCACTTGACCTTGTTCATGCCCAGCCGGTGAGCCAGCGGAGCGAAGATCTCCAGGGTCTCCTTAGACTTGCGCTCCTGCTTTTCCCGGGGCAGGTAGCGCAGCGTCCGCATGTTGTGCAGCCGGTCCGCGAGCTTGATGACCAGCACGCGGATGTCGCGGGACATCGCGACCACCATCTTGCGGACGGTTTCCGCCTCGGCCGACGCGCCGTACTTGACCTTGTCCAGCTTGGTGACGCCGTCCACCAGGGCGGCGATGTCCTCACCGAAATCGCTGCGCAGCTCGGTCAGCGTGTACGGGGTGTCTTCCACCGTGTCGTGCAGCAGCGCGGCGCAGATCGTCTCGGTGTTCATGCCGAGCTCGGCGAGAATGGTCGCGACGGCCAGCGGGTGCGTAATGTACGGGTCGCCGCTGCGCCGCTTCTGGTCGCGGTGCCAGTAGGCGGCCGAGGTGTAGGCCCGCTCGATGAGCCGGACGTCCGCCTTCGGGTGAGTGGCACGCACCGTCTTGATGAGCGGCTCGAGGACCGGGTTGATCGTTCCCCCGCGTTGCGCCCCGAGCCGGGCGAGCCGCCGCCGCACCCCCACACCAGGAGCCGCCGCGTCAGCAGGCGAAGCCGCCGTGGTGCCGGCGCGTCCGTTCCGTTCGCTTCTGGACGGGCGTCCGGCTCCGGTTTTCCCGGCGCGCGCCGCGGCCGCCGGCTCATCGCTGTCCGCTACCGCCTTCGCGGCCTTCGCGGCCTCCGAGCTCGGCGGGGTGGCCAGGTCCTGCGGGGCCTCAGCGTCCGTCGGGGGCTGGGCGTC
>PMOU01000154.1 GCA_003161205.1 Actinomycetota bacterium
CTGCACCTCGGCCTGCAACCGGGCGTGCTCCAGGGCCATGCTCGCCGCCGCCGCTGTCAGCCGGACCAGCTGCGGCTCCTGGTCGAGCCCGGCATCGTGTACCAGCACCGCGCCGCTCGCCTCCGTGACGGGGGTTACTACCCGGCCGGGGGCCGGCCGGGCCGGGTCGACGACCTGACCCGAGGTGTCCAGGTAGCCGGCCCCATCCGGCAGCCGGAAGGCCAGCTGCAGCGTCGAGTCACCCAGCGCCCGGGCCAGGGCGTCCCGGAGCCGGCCCGGCGAGGCGCCCGGTTCCAGGTCGACGATCGCGGTGCCGAGGGCGCCGCCCGCCGTCCGGGCCCGCACCGTGCTGATCACGAACAGGGCCGGGCCGGCCAGCAGCACCAGCGGGAGCAGGGCGTACGTGACCAGAGCGGAAAAGTGGAACAGGTTCCCGGTCAGGATGTTTTCTGCGCCGACCGCCGCGGCGATCCACAAGAGCGGAATCATGGCCCGCCGGGACCAGCCGCGCGCGGACCTCCAGTGCCGGACGATCAGGGTCAGGATGATGCTGATCATCACGAGCGCGACGAGCGACGCTATCGTGTCGAGCCTATTCAAGGTCGGCCGGGAACCATGGCCGATGAGCAGCACGTTGGCCGGGCAACTAGCGTTGCAGCCGCTGAACGCGGGATTCCAGAACATCGTCGAGGCCGTGTTGAACGCGATGTTCTGCCCGTAGTTCGCGACGACTACTCCGCACTCGAACCTCGACCGCAGCCGTCCGCCGGGCCAGGCCAGGCCCAGATGGGCCAGGGCCGCGCCGGAAATGCCCTCGCTCACGTTCCCGATGGTCCACGCCACCGGATTGGCCAGGTTGACCAGGATGTACGGCACCAGGTAGAGGTAGCCGACCATCGTGAACAGCAGGCCCAGCCGGCTGGCCGGCCACCGTTGCCAGGCCGCTATCCCGGCCACCATGAACGACAGCCCGACCACCGCCAAGCTGACCTCGACCGGCGCGTACTGAGAGTTCGGGAGCCAGGACGACCAGACGAAGCAACCTACCGCGGCGGTCGCGCCCGCGATCAGGGCCGCCCGCAGCCACGGGTTCATGACCGGTCCCGGGCCAGGAACCGGCGCAGCGCCGCGCCCGACAGCTGATCTTTGGGCAGGAACCCGGCGGCCGGGCTGGCCGCGATCCGCCCGCCGTAGTCGCGCGCCTCGCGGGTCGAGGTCAGCACCACGACCGGAGCCAGGCCCCCGGGCGGGACGGCGGCCAGCCGCCTGGCGACCTCGAAACCGTCGAAATCCGGCAGCTGGATGTCGAGCAGGATCAGGCCGGGCCGGAGGATCCGGGCCGTCTCGGTCGCTTCCGCGCCGGTGGCCGCCTCGGTGACCGTGAAGCCGTCGGCCTCGAGCATGCCCCGGGCAAATGTCCGGAACCCGTCGTGGTCGTCGACTATCAGGATCGCCTCGGATGACTGCACGAATTCAGTCTGGCACCGCGCCCGGCCGGTGGCATCAGGGCCAGCCCTGAGGCTTTTTCCGGGACCGCCCGGTCGGGAATTCGGGGCTCGGCCCGATCCCGTCCGGTGGCGAAATTCCTAACGTCGGCCTTGCCGGGAATCAGCCGTCCCGGATCCGCAAGGAAGGACGCAGATAATGAAGCGCAACGCAATGCCCGGGTTCGCCGCGCTCGCCGGGATCGCCCTTATCAGCCTGGCCATGACGGGCTGCGGCGGGGGAGGACCCGCGCCGGTCAATCCGCCGCCATCTTCGGCTCATAGCGCGGCGGAGCAGGCGGCCACCATCAACTGGCTGGCCACGACCAACGCCATGTGGACCAGAAACAACTTCGCCGCCCTTGATCAGGTCACCACCGCCGCGATGCGCACGATCTACCTGTCGGAGGAGTCGCACGCGAGCCTCCCGGGCAACGCGGACCGGCAGGCCTTCCAGCTGACCGGCCTGTCGATCACGATTCCCTGCCATACCGGACCCACCAACGTTTTCGTGGCGTACGGCGACACCGACGTCTTCGACCTCGGGTCGGCCATGCAGCCCGTCGCCATGGTGTTCGAGCGGATCGGCGGCTCGTGGAAGCTGGCCGCAGCCGTCGACCGCCCCGACCAGGGCTGGCCCGCGCTGTGCACCCAGGGGACGCCGCCCACCGCCCCGGCCGTACTCCCGTCGGCGAGCTATGCGACCGTCCTGGCCCAGGTCCTGACCCACGCCACGACCGGCGTCACCGAGACGTCCGCCGCGGCCTCGCCCTTCGCGGTCAACGACTTCCTGGCCGGCTCCGGTTCGGTCAACGCCCAGTCCGCCACGCAGCTCCGGCAGGACCGGCGGGCCGGGATCACCTTCACCGGGCGATTCACCCCGGCCCCGGACCCCACGCTCGCGCTGCCGCTGGCCGACAGCCGGGGCTTCTGGATGATCGGCTTCCTCATTCAAAGCGGTACCTACAGCGCGCCCTCGGGGCTGCGCGCGAAGTCCTGGCCGGACGGCAACCAGGTCGCTACGCCCAGGCCCGCCGTGGTGCATCACGAGGCCGACACCTACATCACCACTTACACGGCGATCGACCCGCTGCGGTCGGCTCACGCTAACGTGACCCTGGATGGCTTCTTCGGCTGGCCCTTGACGGCCGTCGCGAGTTAGCCCGCACGGTGATCCAGCCTGGCGCTCATCTATGATCCAGCTGGATAAGCCGATGCCACCTAAAGCCAGCACCACGAGAAGGAGCGAGCAGTGGCCGAGAACGACAACTTTAACGAGAAGGTCATCAAGGAGTTCCGCGAGAACGACGGGAAGGTGGGCGGGATGTTCGAAGGAGCTCCCGTCGTGCTCCTGCACCACACCGGCGCTAAGAGCGGCACCGCGCGGGTGAGTCCTCTGATGTACCAGCAGGTAGGCGACTCGGTTGCGATTTTCGCCTCGAAGGGCGGCGCGCCGAGCAACCCGGACTGGTACTACAACCTGGCCGCGCACCCGGACACCACGATCGAGCTGGGCACCTCGACGCTGAAGGTCAGGGCGCGGGTGGCGAACCCGGACGAGCGGGACCCGATCTGGGAGAAGCAGAAGGAACTTTTCCCGGGCTTCGCCGAGTACGAGACGAACGCCGCACCCCGCCAGATTCCCGTCGTCCTGCTCGATCCCGTCGCATAGCCTCTCCTGGGCATGGACCTAGCCGAATGCGCATGGACCTAGCCGAACCCGTGGTCCGCACCTCCGGCGGCCAGGTCCGCGGACGGACGGAAGATGACGTCGCTATCTTCCGCGGCATTCCGTTCGCCCGGCCACCGGTGGGCGGCCTGCGGTTCGCGGCCCCGCGGCCGGCCGATCCCTGGGACGGTGTCCGAAACGCGGCCGCGTTCGGCCCGCCGCCGCCGCAGTCCACGTTCGGGCTGAGCCCGGTGCCGCCGGCCGCGCCTGGCGCCGATCCCGATGACTGGCTGACCGTCAACGTGTTCTCGCCCGATCTTGGCGCGGCCGGGCTCCCGGTGCTGGTCTGGATCTACGGCGGTGCCTTCCGCTCCGGCGCGTCCAGCCAGCCGGACTACGACGGCACGCTGCTGACCCGGCAGGCCCTGGTCGTGGTCACCTTCAACCACCGGGTCGGGGTCGAGGGGTACGCCTTCCTGCCGGGTGTGCCCGCCAACCGGGCGCTGCTGGATCAGGTCGCGGCGCTGCGCTGGGTGCGGGAGAACATCGCCGCGTTCGGCGGTGACCCGGACCGGGTGACCGTGTTCGGCGAATCGGCCGGGGCGGGCGCGATCGCGGCCCTGCTCGTCATGCCGGCCGCGGCAGGCCTGTTCCGCGGCGCGATCGCCCAGAGCGTTCCGGCGACTTTTTTCTCATCCGCCCTGGCGGCCGACGTTACCGCCGCGATCGCCGCCGAGGCCAGGCTGCCTGCCACCGCCGAGGCCTTCGCGGTCACCGACCCGGCCCGGCTGGCGGCCGCGGCCGACGCGGTGCGGCCCGCCGGCTACCTCAGCCGCTGGGGACGGGTCGCCCACACCAGCGTGCCGTTTTCGCCGGTGGTGGACGGCGAGGTGCTGCCCGACGTGCCGTGGCGGGCGGTGGCCATGGGGACCGCCCGGAGCGTCGACCTGATCACCGGGCATAACCGCGATGAGTTCCGGCTGTTCACCGAGCTCTCCGGCCAACGCGGCCAGATCACCGCCGAGGCGGCCCGGCACGCCCTGCGCGGCCTCGCACCCCAAGACGAAGGCAAGGACGGCAAGGACGGCAAAGACGGTGAGACGGCGTACCGGGAGGCCTATCCGGGCGCGGACCCGGAGACGCTGTTCGAGCTGGTCAACTCCGACTGGCTGTTCCGGATGCCGAGCCTGCACCTCGCGCAGGCGCACGCCGCGGCGGGCGGGCGGACGTTCCTCTACGAGCTCAGCTACCCGGCCTCCGCCGGAGGTCTTGGCGCCTGCCACGCGCTCGACGTCCCGCTGGTGTTCGGCGTCTACACCGGGATCGGGCGGATGCTGTTCGGCCCGGAGCCGCCGGCCAGTGCGGTCCGGCTCGGGAACCTGATGCGCGCGCACTGGGCGGCGTTCGCCGCGGACGGCGACCCCGGCTGGCCGCGGTACTCCCCAGGCCGTCGGCTGACCCGCATCTTCGCCGACCCGCCGGCCGTGGCGCCGTACCCGGAAGAGACGTCCCGGCGCATCTGGGCTCGGCACCGCTTCGGCGTGCTCGACCTCACCCCCGCCCTGGCGTGAGCGATATGGTCGTGACCTAGCCAAACTGCGGGAAAGGGTCCGATCGTGCCGATATACGCGCTGGGCGATTACGAGCCGGAGATTCACGAGAGCGCCTTCGTCCATCCTGATGCGGTGGTCATCGGCCGCGTCCGGATCGGCCCGGAGGCATCGGTGTGGCCCTGCGCCGTGCTGCGCGGTGACCACGGCCGGATCGAGGTCGGGGCGCGGACCTCGGTGCAGGACGGAACCGTGGTCCATTGCACGCACGACTGGCCCACGCTGATCGGAGCCGACTGCGTGGTCGGCCATAACGCGCACCTGGAAGGCTGCGTCGTGGCGGACACCTGCCTGATCGGCTCGGGTTCGGTCACCCTCAACCGGGTCAAGGTAGGGGCCGGGGCGATCGTGGCGGCGTCCTGCCTGGTGCCGGAAGGCTTCGAGGTGCCGCCGGGTGCCCTGGTGGCCGGGGTTCCCGCGAAGATCAAGAAGACCGGGGTGACCCCCGACTGGGTCGGCGGCGCGGTGCAGACCTACATCGAGTCCGGTCGCGCCTACCGGACCGGGCTGCGCCGCCTGCGCCGCGTCGATCCCCTTGACCCCTTCGACCGGCTTGAATCCCCCGGCCGGCTGGAGCGGTAGCGCGCGCCGATGATCGACGGCATGACGGTGGTCGACGCCCATATGCACGTGCCCAGGCTGAGCACGGTGTCGCCGGCCTGGCTGCAGTGGGCCATCGACTTCGGCCAGGATTCCGGCTGGCGAGAGGTGTTCGGAGCCGACGGGGATCCGGTTCCGGCCCGGCTGGACGCGCAGCTGGCGGCCGAGGGCGTCGATNNCACGACCCGGCCCGGTATCGCCTGGTCGCCAACGTCAACCCCGAGGTGCACCCGTCTCCCGTCACCGAGGCCGAACGCCAGCTTGACCTGGGGGCCGTCGCGCTCAAGGTTCATCCGGTGCACGGCGGCTTCCGCCCCGACTCCGGTGACATGTACCCGGTCTACGAACTGTGCGCCGAGCGCCGCGTGCCNNCGCTGCTGAGCCAGGCCGTCGCCGACTTCCCCGGCGTCCAGTTCGTGCTGGCCCACGGCGGGCGGGGGCAGTGGTACGCCGACGCCGCCCGGATGGCGCTTGACCGCCCCAACGTCTGGCTCGACCTGGCCGGGCTGCCACCCAAACGGCTGCCTGACTACTACGCCGGCTTCGACCTGGCCCAGCTGGCCAGGAAATGGATCTTCGGGACCGACTGGCCTGGCGTTCCCGGGGTGGCGAGGAACGTACGCGCGGTGGCCGCGCTCGGCCTGCCNNGCCAAGGAGCTAAGGCGCTAACGAGAGCAGCCGCTGCAGCACCGTGACCTCGTTGCTGTCGAGGCCGGTAGTAATGGGCAGCTTGCGCAGGCGCTCGGCAGCCAGCGCCAGCGAACGTTGCGTGGTCGCGAGTTCCTCCCGCAGCCGCACGTTCTCGGCGGCCAGGGCCGAAGGACCCGGTTCCCCCGCTTCCGGCTCGGCCGCGGCCAGCCGCCGGACCACCTGGATCAGCAGGCGGCGGGCCAGCTCGTCGTAATCGAAGCCAGCGGTCCCGGCCTCGCTCCCGACGGCCCCGCTCGCCGAAGCCCCGTTGATCAGCTCGCTCTCGACGCCTCCAGCCGAGGCGGTCGTGGCCCCGGCTCGCTCCGCGGGTCCCAGGCCGATCCGGTACGTGCGCTTACCGCGCACGTCGCGCTCGATCAGCCCCGCTCGCTCCATACCGGACAGCAGCTGGGCGAAGGCCACGCTCGAGCCCGGATAGCTGACCGCGGCGGCCAGCTGCGTGCTGGCCATTCCGTTGGCGTCCAGGAGCTCGTGGACCTCCGCGAGATACGCGACGATGTGCTCGCGCGTCCCCACCGCCCGCTTCCTGGCCGCCTTGTTCCCGACCCCCATGTCAGCACCCTTTCCCATGGCAATCACGCCTGCCGACAAACTCATGATAATACGAAAGGGTCCTGGCCAGCATGAATTAGGTTTTCGCGGGTAGTCGGGACAGATAACGAGTTCAGACCCAATCACCTCTAACGGAACGCTATGAGGTTCAAGCGGCCGGCCAGGCGGCAGTAGGCAGGCGAACGGCTAGCGTACGATCGAATCGCGTACCCAGCACCCGTGCGTCACGCGCTGCACCCGAAACTAGCCGTCAGCAGTGCACGTTGTTCTTAATATCCGCACCCTGCACCTGATGAAGACAGAGCACCGTGAACCTGGATGTTTCTTACGCAACGACCCTCGCGGCTGCCGTGCTGCTCGGGATCGGTTTCGTCCTCCAGCAGTTCGCTGCCGAGAAGGAACCTGAGTCGCGCTTCCTGAGCTTGCGCATCATTACGGACTTGCTGCGCAATCCGAGATGGCTGTGCGGCATCGGCTGCATGATCGGCGGCTACGGGCTGTCGGCGTGGTCGATCGGCCACCTGGAGCTGACCCTGGTCGAGCCGCTGCTGACCACCTACCTGGTGTTCGCGCTGTTTCTCGCGGTTCCGATGTCCAAGCAGTCGGTCCGGTGGAGCGAGGTAGGCGGCGCGCTCGTCTTGTGCGCGGGCGTGACCCTGCTGTCGGTTTCCCGTACCACCAAACCCATCGGCTTGTCGGTCGGCTCATTTTCGCACTGGTACGTGGCCGCCATCATCGCGGGCATCGCGTTCGCGGCCGTGCAGATCGGCCAGCGCAAACATGGACATGGCCGGGCCACCCTGACCGGGCTGGGGGCGGGCCTGGTCTTCGGCATCCAGGACGCCCTGACCCGGCAGACGCTGCAGATCCTGGAGCACCACCCGTGGACGCATCTGTTCGTGGTCTGGCCGCCCTACTGCCTGGTCGGCGCCGGGATCGTCGGCCTGTGGCTGATGCAGAACGCGTTCAGCTCGGGCCCGCTGCACTCCTCGCTGCCCACCATCGCGGCCGGTGAGCCGGTCGCGGGCATCGTGCTCGGCATCGTGGTCTTCGGCGACCGGATCCAGATCACCCCCGGGGCGCTGGCCCTGCAGGCCGGCGGGATCTTCGCGCTGATCATCGGGGTGGTCACGGTGGCCCGCTCCTCGGCCTTCGGCGGGCTGCAGGAGGTCGCCCAGGCCATCAAGCAGGAATCCGCCGCCGCGGCACACGGCCTGGCTAACCGAGCGGCAGACCGGGCCGACCGCGGCGCGCGCCCGGCTGGCCACCCGGATAACAGCGAAGACCAGAACATCCCGCTAGAGGTGGCGTCCCGCGCCCGGCGGACAGGCCGTGCTGACCGGCGGCCGGCTCAGGGACCCGTGTCCGGCGGGGACGGCGGCTGAGCCCGCAGATCAGCCAGCGGGCCCGATCGCGGGACGCGGGGGCCTCCCCAGCCGGCCAGCGCGTGGCCCCGGTGCAGCATCGTCTCCAGCGCCCCGCCCATGCTCCCATCGGCCGCCACCATCTGCCTGATGATCGCGATCATCGTCGGCACGGCCCAGAAATCCCCGCACACCCACAAGATGGCCGCGCCGATCTGCTGGTCGGCGAACGGCGGCAGGGTGACGCCGGGGATGTGCGCGTAGACCGGGTAAACCGAATGCGAGGCGAAGATGCTCAACGCCATCGCCAGCCCGATCATGACGACGTTGGTCACCAGCAGCGCGGCCGCCTGGCTGAGCAGCGGCATCCGCCGGCGGAACGGCGGCGACGCGATGAACTGCAGCCAGAACAGCACCCCGGCGGCCAGGAAGCTGCCCTCCATCAGCCACAGATGCACGGCCTGGTGGCGTTCGGCCAGGTCGAAGGGGCCGGGCAGGTGCCAGAAGATCATCACCGCGCTGAAGATCCCGATCGACACCCACGGCCGCAGCGCCAGTCCGCCCAGCGCCCGCAGCGGCCCGAACCACCCGCCGGCCCGCACACCGCCAGCCCGCACACCGCCGGAACCGCCGGACCCGCCGGGCAGGGCGTCGCGCAGCGGCTGCCACGGCGCCCCCGCGACGATCAGCGACGGGGCGGCGAACATCAGCAGCAGGTGCTGGATCATGTGCACGAAGAAGTAGTCGTAGGCCCAGTAGTTGACCGGCGACTCCACCGCGAGCAGGATCACCACCAGTCCGGCGTAGAACCACAGCGACCTCAGCCGGCGTTCCCGCGTGCGTTCCGGCCCGGACCGGCGGGCCAGCCGCCACAGCCCGGTCTCGTGCCACCCGGCGAGCACGATAGCCAGGATGGCGAAGGGGTCGAAGGACCAGTGGTCCGTGAGGTAGCTCATGGCGTCCCTAGCTCGACGATCCGTACTCGATCGGCACCTTGATCAGCTGGACCCTGGCCCAGGCCCCCTTGGTCAGCTGCCAGACGGTGAGCTTGGATCCGGACACGGCCAGCGCGTCGTAGCCACCGCCGGGGCCCGGGGCGAGGGTCGCGGTCTCCGGCGGGACGGCCGGCAGCGCCTGCCAGGAGCCGCCCGGTCCGCTGATGGTTTCCGCGCGGCCGCCGCTGAGCAGCAGCCATGCGCTCCCGCCGGTCCCGAATCCGGACGCGCGCACGGTGCCGCCCGCGGCCGGGGCGGACACGGTCCAGCGCGTCCCGGTCGACCACGTGGCCAGCAGGCTGTCCCCGGCGAGCAGCAGCGCCGCGTTGCCGCCGGGCGTAGCGGCGAGCCCGAGCACCTGGACCTGATCGCCGCTGTACGCCGCGGGCAGCGTCAGCCCCGCCGCCTGCCACCGGCCGCCGCTGTCGGTGAAAACCCCCACCACACCCGGCCGCGCACAGTTCCCCGCCGCCGTCGGTATTTTATTTTGGCCGAACGAGACCGCCTCAAGCCCCCGCAACCCGCAGCTGCGACCCGGAGCCGACGCCGCCAGGGCGGCCCGCGTCGTCAGCGGCGACCACTTCCCGGCCGCCGCCGCGGCCGCCGTCGGCGCCTCGTCGATGGTGCCGTCTTGCAGCAGCGCCAGGGCCTGTCCGGACGGGTCCGCGGCCAGGGCGTCAGGGTCGTCGGCCAGGTCGGCGTAGAGCAGGCCGGGCGTCCAGNNGCCACGCCAGGGGGAGTGACCAGCGACCACTGGCTGGCGGCCGGGGGGCGCACGAAGAGCTGCCAGAAGTTGTTGTCCGACGCGGCCGACCCGCCCATGACCGCGATCGCCCAGGTGCCCTGCGCGGTAACCAGCGAGGTGCTGAGCGGCACGGTCACCGCGGGCGCGGGCGCGGCGGCGACCTTGGCCGTCTGCGTTCCGCAGCCGGCCACCAGGCCCGCGCACAGCACCGCCAGGACCGGCGCCGCCAGGGCCGCCCGGCGCATAGCCCGGCCCGCCCGGGCCCGCTCCCGGATCACGGCTGGCCCAGCGCCTGGCGGGCGTACTGGCTGAGCAGCACGGAGAACGAGGACTGGGTGCTCGTGGTGCCCGGTCCCGGGTCGGCGCCAACCTCCTCGCGGATGTTGCCTGACCCGTCGATGACAATGGCCAGGTCGTTGTGCGCGGACATCGCGCCGGCCGGCAGGTCCTGGACGGTGACGCCGTACTGCCGCCACACCGCGCCCAGCTGGCTGAGCGAGCCGGTCAGGTAGAGCCAGTTGCGCACCCCGGCGAGCCCTTCCTGCCGGTCGAACGCCTGGGTGAACGTGGTGGACCGGTAGCTCGGGTTGGCCACGATGGCGACCAGCTCGACGTTCTTGTCCTGCGCGCCGAGCTGGTCGCCGGTCTGCTTGAACTCCTGCGCGATGATCGGGCAGTCAGTGGTGCACACCGGGTCGAGGAAGGTCATCAGCACGGCCTTGCCGCGCAGGCTCGCCAGCGTCACCTGCTGGCCGTTCTGGTCGGTGAGCGAGAAGCCCGGGGCCGGCAGGTCGAGGCTGGTGCTGCCGCCCTCGATGGCCAGGGCCAGGATCGGATCGGCGGTGCGGTTCGCCGCCGCCGAGGCCATCGGCGCGGCCCCGAGCACGATAACCGCCACCGCGGCGACCGCGGCAACCGACCGGGCGCTCGCGCCCGCGATCGTTCCGCCCACCGTCCGCAGCCTCAAGCCCCGCAGCCCCTGTCCCCGGCCCGCCGTCCCGCCCGCCGTCCCGTCCGCCGCCGTCNNCCGTCCGCCGCCGTCCCGTCCGCGCTGACCCCATCAGCCACAACTGTCGCGGTATCCCCAGCCGCCTCCTGCGTCACCGGCGTCAGGGCCAGGTAGGCCGCCGAGAACAGCAGCGCCATCGGAATCATGCTGTTCGGGTCGGTCCCGACCCCGCCGAGGAAGCCGAGGTCCTGGATCAGGATCCAGTCGGCCAGGCAGAAGACGATGCCGAACCACACCGCGTACCTGACCAGGCGGGGCCGGGCGGTCAGGAAGATCGCGCCGAGCCCCGCGAGCACGATCACGACGACCAGGTTGACCGCGAAGCCGTGGCCGGCCACAAACGAGCCGAAGCTGGACACCAACGCGGACAGGAAGTGCGGCTGGGAGGTCGAGGCCATCGACTGCACCATGCCGGTGAGGGAGCCCGGGTGGCCGTGGACGGTGCCTTGCCAGAAGCCGCGGCCGGGCCAGGCCTGCAGGACGGCCATCCCGACGAAGAAGATCCCCAGCCCCGCCAGCAGCAGCCGGCCGAGCCGGGGGCTGCGCCAGGTGCTTTCCGGCAGCGCGATAAGCGCGCCGGCGACCACGTAGAGCAGCACGCCCCCGGGCGCGCCGGTGAGCCAGCTCAGGCCGGGTGCGAATATCCCGCCGAACGACTCCCCGAACACCCAGACAATCAGTCCCCAGCCCACGCTGGTGGCCCCGGCCAGCCGGGACCACCGCCCGCGTCCCGAGACGATGAGCCAGCCGCCGATCCCGACCTGGATCCACACCGAGGCGGCACCGGCCTGGATCGGGTGGTAGGACCAGATGGTGCCGCCCCAGTTGACCAGGTGCTGCACCCAGGCGGGCGAGCTGGCCGCGGTTGGCTCGATGACCAGCGACGGCAGCCCGGCCGCCATCTTCGGCTGCGCTTGCAAGATCCCGTCAAAGATCCAGAGCACCCCGAACCCGATGCGCAGCAGCCACCGTCCCCTGGCTTCTCCCGGCCCGTCCCGCCTGGCTGGTTTCTCGCTCGGCGTGGTCAGCCGCCAGGTTCGTGCCGTCGCCCAGATGAGCCAGAGGAGCACCACGACGATGAGAGCGATCGCACCCTGGTGCAGCAGCGCGGACCTGAAGGCGGCGACCACGGTCGGGTCGTCGGGACTCAGGCCTGAGTTCATGCCGGGCACGGGATCGGCTCCTCTCTAGCCCCGCCTCTATTAGGCCCGCCTCTACTGGGCCCGCTCTACCGGGCGCACCAGGCCAAGCGTGCCCTTAGGTTAGTGCGTCCCGGTGCCGCGGGACGCAGGCGCCCCTGAACATGAGGAATATGTCATGGCGGCAGGAGCCGACCGCTGTATCAGGCCGTGCCCGGGCAGAGTCGCCTTCCGGCCCTCAGCTAGCGTGCCCGGCGAACCGCTGCGGCGTGAGCCGCCGCGGCCAGGCCGCGCCGGGCTTCAGTCCCCAGGCCGCGGCCGCGAAGACGGTCAGCACGAACACGACGAACGTGATGACGTGCACGCTGGTGCAGTACAGGCAGATGCTCCCGATGATGAAGAGCTCGGCGTAAAGCAGGTAGAGCACGAAGCCGATGCCGACCACGACCGACGCGATCCGGAGCAGGTGAATCTCGCGCCTGGCCGCCCGCCACGCCCACGGGCTCATGATCGCCACCGCGAACAGGTAGAACGCCAGCCCGAGCACCGCCACCGGAATGCCGAATACGTACGACTGCGCACTGGTGGTTACCTTGGTGCAGTTCACCAGCCCGGCCGTCTCCGAGCACCCGGCTAGGGTCGACTCGGTGAAGTGCGCGATCGTCAGGTAAATCGACACGCCCAGGCCGGCCAGGGCGAGCGCGAACGTGGCGAGCTGCAGCCATAGAGCAGGTCCGGACCCGGCCGTGCTGGCCGGGAAATCGTCCGGCGACGCCGTCCGCCCCCGCGCTCCGCCGCGCTCCGCCGCACCGCTCCGCGTCACACCGTTCCGAGCCTGCCCGTTCCTCGCGCTACCGCCATTCCTGGCCGTAGCGCCGTTCCTGGCTGTACCGCCGTTTCCGGCCGCGTTGCCGCTCTTGACGGCGACACCGTTCCTGGCCGCGCCGCCGCCCTTGGCCGCGCCCCCGCCCTTGGCCGCACCGTTGCCGTTCCTGGCCGTGCCGGCCTGAGCGCCGCTTCGCGCATTCCGGGCGCGGCTTGACTTCGAAGCTGTCATCCGAGCTTCGCCTCCGGTGGTTTCACGGCTGCTGGACGTGGTCCCTGAGTCTTCAACGCGACCGGCACCTGACGCCAGAGTGTACCTTCCCGGTCAGCGTCTCGGCCTGCGAGTCAGCTTCCGGCTGGGGATCAGAGCTTGCTTTCCAGCGACTGGACGGTGGCGGTGCAGGCGCTCGCGGGCTGGTTGCCGGTCATCTTGCAGATCGCCGCCGTGATGTAGTTCGCCGTGCCGTCGACGGCCTTGGCGACGGGGCTGCTCGGGTTGCTCAGATCCGTGGCGATCGTGCTCCAGCTGAGCTTGGACAGCACCTGCGGGCTGTAGCTCGCCCCGATGATCAGGTACTTGTTGCCGAAGTCGACGAACGGTATGGAACCCGCGTCAGCCGAAGCGACGTAGGGCGCGGCGTCATACTTGTCGAGCAGCGCGGTCTCCGCCGCGGTCGGCGTCTGCAGGCTGGTGTAGCCGCCCGCCGACGTCGGGACGTTCGTCTCCATCTCCACCGATGTGAACGCCAGGTACTGGCTGGTGTAGGTGGCGTGGGCAAACGTCCAGGTGGGTGTGTTGGCGTAGACATCGGTGCTGGACGAGTGGACGGTGGCGAGCCCGGAGAAGGTGCCGAACCGGCTCAGGGCGACGATCATCGCCCAGCGCTCAGCCGCGCAGTAGGGGCAGTATTCGGCGCCCATGTAGAGCATCTCGGGCTTGCCGCCGGAGGTCAGAGCGCTCCCGGGGATCGTCGCGGGCTTGTTGGTGACCGCGCCGCCGCCTTCTCCCACCGTGTTCAAGGTACTGGCGGGCACGCTGGTCACCTTGGCGACGACACTGGCCAGCGCCGAGCCAGTGGGGCCGTTCGCCGACGAGGTGGTGGTGGGCTTCGAGGGGCTCGAGCTCGCCTTGATCACGATGAAGGCCACGATGACGATGATCACGGCGAGGATGCTGCCGCCCGCGATGAGAATCCGCCTGCGCTGCTCGGCGCGGCGGGCCGCCGCGCGCTGCGCGGCGATCTTCTCTCTGCGGCTGGAATCGACCTTGGTCCTGCTTGCCTTGCCCATGCTCGCCTCGTCCAACCCTTGCCTTAGCCAGCCAGCGGTCAGGCCGCACGTCTGCTGGTTCCATTCCTGTCGCGAACTCAGGAGTACCGGTTACCGCGCTCTATGTTAGGCGCTCAACCTTACCGTCGCGCCCGCGTGCGCGGAGTGGGCTCCGCCGCCGAACTGACCGCGGACGCATGTAACGCCAAGGTGCCGGCCCTCACGGCAGGTAGTGAGGGGGGTGCCGTGAGGGCCGGCGGCTCTGGGGCATGCGGTGCGGGAGGTTCCGGTCGGCGCTGCCTGGCAGCGCCGGGTGACACGGCCTTCGAAGAACGGAGCGGTGGGACGGAGCGGAATAGGTGGCCTGACGCTGGTGCCGAGGCAGCCGAGCCGCACCTAAGCCAATCTCAGGTGTCACCCCAGTAACAATGGTCCCCCGTCACTCACCACCCCTAGATACCCGACTCACTATCGAGCGACGGTCTCTATACGATCTAGATTTTTTCTGGAGGAGTAGAACAAACCACTGTAATCTCATGAATGACGCTCCGCCCGGGGGGGTGGGCGCAACTTTCAGGGTGGGTCTAGCGAGCGGAAGGTCGGCGAGGCCGAGGTGTTGCGCGTCGGCGTACTTGGTCCGGTAACAGCCTGGCATGACGACCAGGAGCTGTCCGTGGGCCAGCCCCGGCAGCAAGCTGTCCTGGGCATCCTGGCGATGCGGGCCAACCGGGTCATTTCCCGGGGCGAGCTTGTCGACGCGGTCTGGGGACAGGATCCGCCCGCTAGCGCCGAGGGCGGGGTCTACACCTACGTGGCGGGCCTGCGCCGCATCATCGAACCTAACCGGTCCCCGCGCGGGCCGGGCCGGGTCCTGGTCTCCTCCGGGGCGGGTTATGTGCTTCACCTGGTGCCGGGTCAGCCGGACGCCGTTTCCTTCGAGCAGCATCTAGGCCGGGCCCGCCAGCTGCGCAAAGGCGATGACCTGCAAGGCGCGGTCACCGAGCTCAACGCGGCGCTCGCGCTGTGGCGGGGCATCGCGTTCGCCGGCGTGCCGGGACCTTTCGCCGAGACCGAGCGGGTGCGGCTCGGCGAGCTGCGATCCATGGCCGCCGAGGAGCGAGCCGACGTGCTGCTCTCGCTCGGCCGGCACGAGGAAGTCGTGCCGGACTTGCGGGCCATGGTGGCGGATCATCCGCTGCGGGAGCGGATGCGCGGACTGCTGATGATCGCGCTGTACCGCTGCGACCGGCACGCCGAGGCCCTGCGCGTATTCCAGGACGCCAGGCACGTGCTGGCCGATGAACTCGGCATCGATCCGGGCGTGGACCTGTCCCGTATTCACCAGCAGGTGCTGACCATGGATCCCGGGCTCAACCGGGTCGGCGGACCCGATGCCGGGGCCGCCGGGGCGGCTGGTCCTGACGGGTCGGGCCGGATGCAGGGGGCCGATGCCGCGGCGGTGCCAGGAGAAGTCGCCGGGGGTCTGGATACCGTCCCTGAACTGGATGGCGGCTACCGGCGGCCACGATATGAGAGCACGGGTATGCCCGTGCCGGCCCAGCTGCCGCTGGACGCGCCGGGCTTTTCCGGCCGCCACGATGAACTCGGCCGCCTGCAGGCCACGCTGTCCGCCGCAGCGGCCGGCCCCGATGAATCCGTGCCGATCGTCGTCATCTCGGGCACCGCGGGGACCGGGAAGACCGCGCTCGCCATTCGGTTCGGCCGCCACGTGGCCAAGCGCTTCCCGGCCGGCCAGCTGTACGTCAACCTGCGCGGCCTGGATCCGGCCACGCCGCCCCTGGAACCAGCCGAAGCGCTGCGATTCTTCCTCGATGCCCTCGGCGCGCCGCCGCACCGGATCCCGGCCGGGACCGAGGGGCGGGCGGCGCTCTTCCGCAGCCTGCTCGACGGCAAGCGGATGCTGATCGTCCTCGACAACGCGCGCGACGTGGCCCAGGTGCGTCCGCTGCTGCCCGGTTCGCCGGGCTGCCTGGTCGTCGTGACGAGCCGCAATGAGCTGACCGGGCTGGTCGCCGCGGAGGGGGCGGTGCCGCTCACACTCGACGTGCTCAGTGACGCCGAAGCCCACGAGATGCTGGCCCGCAGGCTGGGCGGGGAGCGGGTGGCGGCCGAACCCGGGGCGGCCGACGAGATCATCGAGGCGTGCGCCCGGCTTCCGCTGGCTCTCGGTATTGCCATCGGGCGCGCCAGCGCCCGGCCCAAGCGCTCGCTGGGTGAGCTGGCCGTGGAGCTGCGAGACGCCAGGGGCAGGCTCGACGTGCTCGAGGCGGACGCGGCCACGAATGTGCGGGCCGTCCTGTCCTGGTCTTATGACCAGCTCGGCGAGACCGCGGCGAGGATGTTCCGCCTGCTCGGCCTGCATCCGGGTCCCGACATCTCACTGTCCGCGGCGGCGAGCCTGACCGGGCTGACCCGAGCCCAGGCGGGCGCCGCGCTTCGCGAGCTGACCAGGACACACATGGTCGCCGAGTACCTGCCCGCCAGGTTCACGTTCCATGACCTGCTCCGCGCCTACGCGGCCGACCAGGCGGACCGGTACGACTCCGAGCCGGAGCGGCGGGCGGCGGTGCACCGGGTTCTTGACCACTACCTGCACACGGCGACGGCGGCCGCCCAGCGGTTCAGCCCGCACCGGCCACCGCTGCGACTGGCCCCGGCGCAGCCGGGCGTGGTCCCGGCCGACGCGACGGACAGGGAGCAGGCGATCGCCTGGTTCGACGCCGAGAGCCCGGTGCTGCTCGCGCTCATCGGCTACGCCGATGCCAACGGCTTCGACACCCACGCGTGGCAGATCCCCTGGACCCTCGGCCCGTTCTTCATCCGTCGCAGCCGGTGGCGGGATTACGCGTCGACCCAGCAGACGGCGCTGGGGGCGGCGCAGCGACTCGGCGATAGCGTCGCCCTGGCGCACGCGCATTACCTGCTTGGCAACTCGCAGTCCCAGCTGGGCGACTACGACGCGGCCAGCTCGAACGTCCGGCAGGCGCTGGACAGATTCCGGGAACTCGGCGACCGGGCCAACGAGGGCATGGTGCTGAACGGCCTGGCCGCCATGCTGGAGAAGCAGGAGCGTTACCCGGAGGCGCTGGCCGTGGCCCTGGACGCGCTGCGGATGCTCAAGGCCGCCGGACACTGGTGGACGCAGGCCAACCTGGAGAACGGGGTCGGCTGGCTTTATGCCCACCTCGGTCAGTACGACCAGGCGCTGACCCACTGCCAGCGGGCCCTGAGCCTGCACCGGGACTCCGGTCACCGCGGCGGCACCGCCGACACACTGGACAGCCTCGGTTACGTCTACCTGCACCTAGGCGATTTGGGTCAGGCCAAGACCCACTACCGCCGGGCCGTCGAGGCCTACCGCGAGATCGGCTCCTCCTTCGGGGTGGGGAACTCGCTGGCCGGGCTCGGCGACGCTCTGCTCGCCGACGGCGCCCCGGGTGCCGCCGCCACGGCCTGGCGCGAGGCCGCGGCCATTCTCGACCGGCTGCCGCACCCGCTCGCGGACGAGCTCCGGACCAGGCTCCATGACCTCGAATCCGCTGCGAGTCCAGACCGGCTGACTGGGGCAGCCACCACGGCTCGTTAGGTATAAAGGAAACGAGCCACGGGGGAGCAGACGCCTCTTCTCCCCATGAGCTGGGCAGCTGCCCGGCAATCGCGTGAAAGGTGCAGACGCTGGTGACCACGAGGGCACTGCTGGTCGAGAACATCCATCCCGACGCGTCGCTGCGGCTGGCCAAGGAGGGTTACCAGGTCGAGACCCTGCCGAGCGCGCTCGGCGAGGACGAGCTC
>PMOU01000300.1:0-1715 GCA_003161205.1 Actinomycetota bacterium
CTTCTCGGGGCTGAGCGTCGGCTCCTTCGCCGAGAACAGCTCGGGGTCCCTCTCGGGCACCGCCAAGCTTGCCGTCCGCCCGCGATAGCTTGTTTGATATGGTCTAGACCTCCGCACGGGCGGGTCTGGCGCCGTCTTCTGGCTTGCCCTGGAGGCGCTGTCCGATAGTCTCGGAGCGCTGGCGATCTCGGGGATCGACGAGGAGAATTAGTACTGTGACTATTCGCGTGGGAATCAATGGCTTCGGCCGTATCGGCCGTAACTTCTGGCGTGCGGCTAACGCCTCGGACGGCGACCGTGGCATCGAGATCGTCGCGGCGAACGACCTCGGCGACATCAAGACGATGGCGCACCTGCTCAAGTACGACACCGTGCTCGGCACCCTGCCGCACGACGTGTCGGTATCCGGCGACACGATCCAGGTCGGCGCGAAGTCGATCAAGATCCTGGCCGAGCGCGACCCGGCCCAGCTGCCGTGGGGCGACCTGGGCGTGGACATCGTGATCGAGTCCACCGGCCGGTTCACCACCGGTCCGACCGCGGGCGCGCACCTGACCGCGGGCGCGAAGAAGGTCATCGTGTCTGCCCCGGCCAAGGACGAGGACATCACGATCGTGATGGGGGTCAACGACGACGCGTATGACCCCGCGACGCACCACGTCCTGTCCAACGCGTCCTGCACCACGAACTGCGTGGCGCCGATGGCCAAGGTGCTGCTCGAGAACTTCGGGATCGTCAAGGGCCTGATGACCACGATCCACGCGTACACCAACGACCAGGTCATCCTGGACTTCCCGCATAAGGACCTGCGCCGGGCGCGGGCNNGCAGAACATCATCCCGACCACGAGCGGGGCCGCGAAGGCGACCGCGCTGGTGCTGCCCGAGCTGAAGGGCAAGTTCGACGGGATGGCCATGCGGGTGCCGGTGCCCGACGGCTCGGTGACCGACCTGGTGGTGGAGCTGAACCGCGAGGTGACCAAGGACGAGGTCAACGCCGCGTTCAAGGCCGCCGCCGACGGACCGCTGAAGGGCTTCCTGTACTACACCGAGGACCAGATCGTGTCCTCCGACATCGTCGGCTCGCCCGCGTCCTGCACCTTCGACTCCTCGCTGACGATGGCGTTCGGCAGCACGGTCAAGATCATCGGCTGGTACGACAACGAGTGGGGCTACGCCAACCGGCTCGTCGACCTGGCCGCGCTCGTCGCCTCGCGGCTGCGGTGATGCGGTCCATCGATGACCTGGAGGTCATGGGCCGGCGGGTGCTGCTCCGCTCGGACCTGAACGTCCCGCTGGACCTGACCGGCACCGGGGAGATCACCGACGACGGCCGGATCCGGGCCAGCCTGCCGGTGATCAGCAAGCTGTCTGACCGGGGCGCGCGGGTCATCATCCTGGCGCACCTCGGCCGGCCCAAGGGCGCCACCTTCTCCGAGCGGGCGGCCGGCGGCCCGTCGCTGCGGCNNGGGGAGTCGGCGGAGCAGACCGTGTTCAGCCTCGGGGACGAAGACGTCGCGGTGCTGGAGAACGTGCGCTTCGAACCCGCCGAGACCAGCAAGGACGACGCCGAGCGACTGGCGTTCGCGCAGCGGCTCGCCCGGTTCGGCGAGCTGTACGTGGGGGACGGTTTCGGCGCCGTGCACCGCAAGCACGCGTCGGTCTACGACCTGCCCGGGCTGCTCCCGCACGCCGCGGGTGACCTGGTGCTGGCCGA
>PMOU01000300.1:1778-3948 GCA_003161205.1 Actinomycetota bacterium
TATGAGGTCGGGAACTCGGTGCTGGAAGCCGACCAGATTCCCGCGGTCCAGGCCGTGATGGCCGAGGCCGAACGGCGCGGCGTGGAAATCGTCCTGCCGGTCGATCTGGTCGCGGCGACCCATTTCGCGCCTGACGCCGAGCACGCAGTGGTGGCGGTGTCCGATTTTCCCGCCGACCGGGAAGGGGTGGACGCGGGCCCGCAGACCCGGGCCCTGTTCGCGGCCAAGCTCGCCGACGCCCGCACGGTCTTCTGGAACGGGCCGGTCGGGGTCTTTGAGTTCCCGGCGTTCTCGGCCGGCACCCGCGCGGTGGCCGAGGCGGTGGCCGCGGTGGACGGCCTGACCGTGGTCGGCGGCGGCGACTCCGCCGCGGCGGTCAGAGCCCTGGGCATCCCGGAGAAGTCGTTCGGGCACATCTCGACCGGTGGCGGCGCCAGCCTTGAGTACCTCGAGGGCAAGACGCTGCCCGGGTTGACCGCGCTCGAGCAGGACACAGCGTGACCGGTCGGACCCGGGCCGGGAAAGCGCAGCTCCCGCTCATGGCGGGCAACTGGAAGATGCACGAGAACCACTTCGAGGCGATCGCACTGGTCCAGAAGCTCGCGTTCACCCTGACCGGCAAAGACTTCGACTCGGTCGAGGTCGCCGTGCTGCCGCCGTTCACCGCGCTGCGCAGCGTGCAGACGCTGATCGACGGGGACAAGCTGCGGCTCTCCTACGGCGCGCAGGACCTGTCCGAGCATGACTCGGGCGCCTACACCGGCGACATCTCCGGGCCGATGCTCGCCAAGCTGGGCTGCGACTACGTGCTGGTCGGGCACTCCGAGCGGCGCGAGTACCATCACGAGACCGATGAGCTGATCAACGCCAAGGTGCAGGCCGCGCTGCGCTCGGAGCTGACGCCGATCCTGTGCGTGGGGGAGAAGCTCGAGGTCCGGCAGGCCGGGCGGCAAGTCGAGCACATCTTGACCCAGCTCGACGCGGCGCTGAAAGGCATCCCGGCCGACGCGGTGGCCGGGATGGTGATCGCCTACGAGCCGTGCTGGGCCATCGGGACCGGGGAGGTGGCCACCCCGCAGGACGCGCAGGAGGCGGCCTCGGCCATCAGGTCGCGAATCTCGGCGCTTCATGACGCCGGCACGGCGGGCAGTGTGCGTATCCTGTATGGCGGGTCCGCCAAGCCCGGCAACATCGCACCGATTATGGCGCAGCCGGACGTGGACGGCGCCCTGGTCGGCGGGGCCAGCCTCGACGCCGGACAGTTCGCGCAGATCTGCCGGTATCGTGAGCTGACAGCGTAAGCTTAGGTGAGCGGCGCTGATTCCAGCAGCGCCGACGTCGGCAGCCCGGCGTCAATAGCAGCGCCGGTATCAATAGCGCATATGTCATCAGCGTCGATCTCAGCAGGGGAGATGGATAACAGCGATGATCGTCGGGGTTTCCGTTATCCTGATCATCACGAGCCTCGTGATGATCTTGCTCGTCCTGCTGCACAAGGGTAAGGGCGGCGGTCTTTCTGACCTGTTCGGCGGTGGGGTGTCCTCTACCCTCGGCTCATCGTCCGTCGTCGAGCGGAACCTGGACCGGATCACTATCTTCTTCGGTGTCCTCTGGTTTGTCTGTGTTATTGCCCTCAGCTGGCTGATCAACCACTAGCCTGTACGTCTATCCCGCACCGAAGTTCTGGCTTAATAGCACCTGGCTTAGTAGCACTATGGCCTTCAAGGGGTGATCTGTGAGTAGTGGCAACGCCATCCGCGGCAGCAGGGTCGGCGCGGGACCGATGGGAGAGGCCGAGCGCGGCGAGGCCGCGCCTCGTGTCTGGGTGTCCTTCTGGTGCGCGAACAAGCACGAGACGCGTCCGAGTTTCGCGACTGACGCCTCGGTCCCTGACACCTGGGAGTGCCCGCGGTGCGGAAATCCCGCGGGCCAGAATGAGCAGGCTCCGCCGAATCCGCCNNGGGTCGAGCCGTACAAGACTCATCTCGCCTACGTGAAGGAGCGCCGCAGCGACTCCGACGGCGAGGCCATCCTCGCCGAGGCGCTCGCCCGGCTCAAGGGTGCGTCGGCCTTATCTGGCCCGCTTCCGCTCGCCCGCGTCTGACCTGATGCCCATGGACCCCCGGTCCCGCCGCCCTTTCCGGTGGCGGACCCGGGGGTTTCAGCGTTG
>PMOU01000193.1:0-6611 GCA_003161205.1 Actinomycetota bacterium
GTTCAGGCCGCCCGTGATGATCACTTCCTTCGTCCGGCCGCGGATCACCAGGTGCCCGGTGGCCGGATCCACCGCCCCGATGTCGCCGGTGCGGAACCAGCCGTCGGCGGTGAAGGCGGCTGCGGTGGCCGCCGGGTCCTGCCAGTAGCCGGCGAACACCTGGGGGCCGCGGAGCTGGATCTCGCCGTCCGCGCCGGGCCCGGCCGCGCCGTCCGTGCCCGGCTCGGCCTGCGGATCGCTGGCCCGGATCCGGGCCAGCACGCCGGGCAGCGGTACCCCGATCGTGTCCCCGCGAGGGTCATCGAACGGGTTGGACACGTTCAGCCCGCTCTCGGTCGTGCCGTACCTGACCAGGGGCAGGCGGCCGAGCAGGCGGGGCAGCCGCTGAGCCAATGCCGGGCTCAGCGGGGCCGAGCCGCAGGCGGCGAGCCGCAGCGCCCGCAGCCCATCGGCCCGCACGTCGGAGTTCACCAGGGCCTGGTAGATGGTGGGCACCGCGAACAGCACGCTGGCCCGGGTCTCGCCCATGGTCTGCACCAGGTCGGCCGGGGTGAACTTGGACCGGATGTGCGCCGTGCCGCCCGCGATCAGGGCCGCGTGCAGGCCGCCCAGCCCATGCTGGTGATACAGCGGCAAGGCGTGCACCAGCACGTCGTCGGCGGTCCATCGCCACGCCGCCATCGCCGCGCTGATCGAGGCCGCGAGCTGGCGGTGGGTCAGCGGCACGCCCTTGGGCGTGCCGGTCGTGCCCGAGGTGTAGGCGAGCAGAGCGGTGTCCTGCGGCCGGGGCATGGTCCCCGCCGCGGCACCGGAACCGGATCCGCGAGCCAGGCCGGCGTCGTCCGGCAGCGTGCCGGCCTCGACGATCAGCGGCGGCGAAGACCCCGACCCCAAAAGCCCCAGGCCCCCCGGAACCCCCAGGCCACCCAGCCCGGCCAGGAGCCGCGCGGGCTCACGGTCAGCGAACGCCACGACCGCCCCGGAGTCGGCCACCAGATGCCCGAGCTCGGCGGCGGTCGCGGCGGGATTCGCCAGCACGACCACGGCACCGGCCCGCAGCGCGCCGAGGTAGCAGCGAACGAAGCCCAGGCTCGACCTGGCCGCGAGCAGCACCCGGTCGCCAGGCTGAATCCGGCCCGCCAGCCAGGCCGCCACCCGGCCCGCGCTTTCATCGAGCTCCGCGTGGGTGACCGGCTCACCGTCGACCGTGACCGCGACCCGGCCGGGAACCCGGTCCGCGGATGCGGCGGCGAGCGCGGGAATCGTGTCGTCGCCCAGACCCGAGGCGTAGCGCTGCACGTCAGTGACGCCCGGCAGGTGCCGGCGCCAGCCCGCCCGGCTCCAGTCTTCGTAACCGCGGTAACCACTCATCGTTCAGAAGAATCTTGGTTTGGAGAAGGGGCCGGCGCTGTCACCTGCGCCCAGGCTGACCGGTTGGCCGCGCGTTCGGCCTGCAAGCGGTCGAGCAGTCCGCCGGCCGCCAGCACCGGCTTGGTCCCGGCGGCCACGCCGCGCCGCGCGAGCTCGGCGGCGATCTCCTGCGCCAGCGCGTCCGGCTCCGGCGATATGC
The DNA here is from genome assembly GCA_003161205.1 of Actinomycetota bacterium. The sequence continues at coordinate 1,571 of PMOU01000193.1, forward strand.
GGTTGACCAGCCCGATGGCCAGTGCCTCCGCCGCCTCCAGNNGTCAGCACCAGGTCCATGGCCGGCCCGCGGCCGACCAGATCGGGCAGCAGCCAGGCGCCCACCGTGAGGTTCAGGCCGGGCGGGCCGGCCCACCGCAGCCTGGCCGCCGGGCTCGCGATCCGCAGGTCGGCCGCGGCCGCCAGCTGCGCGCCGCCGCCGACCGCGGCCCCGGACAGCACGGCGATCACCGGCCCGGGTCTGGTGATGATGGTCTGGCAGCAGTCGTAGATCAGGTCGGAGACCGTGGCGCGTTCGGCGTCGGAAATGGTCAGGTCGGCCCCGGCGCAGAACATCCCCGGCGCNNTTCTCGGCCAGCAGGTGAGGATGCGGCATGCTCCGGCTCCCGACGTGCGGCGGGTTCCGGAAGTGCGGGGCTCCCGAAACGTCTGAAATATGGTATACCAAATGAACGAAAGTCAGGACCGAGGAGCCAGGTGAAGCCAGCGCCGTTCGCCTATCATCGCGCGCACAGCGTCGCCGAGGCGGTCGCGCTGCTCGCCGAGCTGGGCGATGAGGCGAAGATCCTGGCCGGCGGGCTGAGCCTGGTCCCGATGATGAACTTCCGGCTGGCCCGGCCCACCGCGCTCGTCGACGTGACCAGGATCGAGGGCCTGAACTACCTGAAGGCCGGCCCGCGGGACGGGCTGCGCATCGGCGCGCTGACCACCCACCGTGCCGTCGAGACCAGCCGCGACCCCGCCGTCCTGGCCGGTTTCGGCGTGCTGCCNNGCGCAGGTCGTCCTGACCGGGCCGCAAGGGCAGCGCACGCTCCCGGCGGCTGAGTTCTTCCAGGGGTACTACAGCACGGCGGCGCGCCCCGACGAGATGATCACCGAGCTGTGGTTCCCCCAGCCCGCGCCGCGCGCCGTCCTCACCGAGTTTGCCCAGCGGCAGGGCGACTTCGCGGTGGTCGCCGCCGCCGTCTGCGCGGACATCGACGACGGCATCTGCCGGTCCGGACGCGTGGTCCTCGGCGGCGTCGGCCCGCTGCCGGTCGAGGTGAACGCNNGACACCTGGCAGGCCATGGGTGAGCACGCCGCGGGCCAGGTCGACCCGCCGGAGGACACCCACGGCAGCGGCGAGTTCCGGCGCCGGCTGACCGCCACCCTGGTCTCGCGCGCGCTCGCCGAAGCCAGCCAGCTCCCCGGATCGGGCCAGGTTCCCGGAGACAGCTCGTGACCGCGCCGGCCGTGCCCTACAACGGCCGCTGGGTCGGGACCGCGGTCCCACGCAAGGAAGACCGCAGGATGCTGCTCGGCCGGGGCCGTTTCGTGGCCGATCTCACCCGGCCGGGNNTCGGTCCTCACCGCCGCTGACCTCGGTGACCCCTACCTGCTCGCACTTTTGGAACGGGAGGAGTTCGTGCCCACCCCGATGCCCATCCTGGCCGGGGGGAAGGCGCGCTTCGTCGGCGAGCCGGTCGCGGTCGTCATCGCCGACGACGCCTACCGGGCCGAAGACGCGATCGAGCTCGTGGAAGTGGACTGGGATCCGCGGCCAGCGGTGGCGAGCATCGAGGCGGCGACGGCGAGCCAGGCGCCGGCCCTGCACGAACAGGCGCCCGGTAACTGCCTCGTGGACCTGCTGATGTTCGACGACGACCGGCTCCCCGGCATCTTCGCCGCGGCGGCGGTCACCGTCAGCGCCACGTTCCGCAGCGCCCGGGTCGCCGCCCTGCCGCTGGAGGGGCGCGCCTGCCTGGCCGAATGGGACGACCGCGACGATCAGCTGGTCATGCACGTCTCCACCCAGGTCCCGCACCAGGTCCGGTCGGGGGTGGCGCAGGCCCTGGGCCTGCCGGAGCGCCAGGTGCGGGTCATCGCCCCGGACGTCGGCGGCGGGTTCGGCCTCAAGTGCGTGGTCGGCCGGGAAGAGGTGGCCGTGGCGGCGGCCGCGCTGCGGCTGCGGCGCCCGGTGTGCTGGGCCGAGGACCGGCAGGAGAACCTGACCGCCGCGTTCCACGGGCACGAGCAGCGCTACCAGGTCCGGGCCGCGTTCAGCGCGGACGGCCGGATCCTCGGCCTGGACGCCGAGATCGACTGCGACACCGGCGCGTATTCGGTGTTCCCTTTCACCTGCGCGGTGGAGCCGCTGATGGCCTCGACCGAACTGCCCGGCGTGTACAAGGTGCCGGCCTACCGCGCCCGCGGCCGGGCCATCGCCACCACCAAGGCTCCCGCCGCTCCCTACCGGGGGGTGTCGCGCCCGCAGATCGTCCTGGTCATGGAGCGGCTGATGGAGAAGGCGGCGGCGGCGCTCGGGCTCGATCCGCTCGACGTGCGCCGGACCAACCTGATCAGCTCCGGTGAGTTCCCCTATACCGGGGTCAACAACATCACCTACGACGAGGGCAGCTACCGCGAATCCCTCGACACGGCGGAAAAGCACGTGACCGAGCAGGCCTGGCCGGCCGAACGCGACCGGCTCCGCCACGCCGGGCTGCGAGCCGGGATCGGGTACTCCTGCTTCTCCGAACGCACCGCCTACGGCACCCCCGCCATGTCGCAGCGCCGGATGCGGATGACGCCGGGCTATGACACCGCGATGGTGCGGATGGACCCGACCGGCGAGGTCATCGTCACGACCGGGACCTGCGGGCACGGCCAGGGACACGAGACGACGTTCGCGCAGATCGTCGCCGACCGTCTCGGCGTGCACCCGGACCAGGTCCGGCTGCGGCAGGGGGACACGGACCTGGCCTCCTACGGCTGGGGCACCTGGGGCAGCCGCTCGGTGGTCATCGGCGGCGGCGCCGCCGGGCGGGCCGCCGACATCGTGGCCAGCCAGCTGCGCAAGGTAGCCGCGGCCCTGCTCGAGGCCAGCCCGGCGGACGTGGAGCTGGCCGGGGGAGCGGCGCGCATCCGCGGCGACGCCAGCGCGACCATACCGATCCCGGAAATGGCCAGGCTAGTCCATTTCCAGGCGCACCGACTGGACGAGGACCTGCGGTACGCCCTGGAGGGCCGTGCGACGTTCGACCCGCCCGGCACGTTCTCTAACGCGTGTCACGCGGCCATGGTGGTGATCGACCCGGGCACCGGCGCGATCCGCCTGCACCGGTACCTGGTGGTCGAGGACTGCGGGGTCGTCATCAACCCGATGGTGGTGGACGGGCAGGTGCGCGGCGGCGTCACCCAGGGCGTCGCGGCCGCCCTGCTCGAGCGGATCTGCTTCGACCCCGAGGGCCAGCCGGTCAGCACCACGCTGATGGACTACCTGGCCCCCACCGCGGCGCAGATGTGCGCCGTGGACATCATCCATCTGCAGACGCCGTCGCGTTCCGGCGAGACGGGCGCCAAGGGGATGGGGGAGGGCGGCACGATCGGCGCTCCGGCGGCGGTGCTGGGCGCCATCAACGACGCGCTGTCCGACACCGACGTGCGCTTCGATCACATCCCGGTGCGGCCGGAGGACATCAGCGCCGCGCTCAGCGGGCGGGAGGTGGCGTGAAGGACATGCACCCGATCACGCTGCGGGTCAACGGCCGCGAGCACGCCGTGGTTGTCGAGGCCCGCCGGACGCTCGCCGACATGCTCCGCCATGACCTGGGCTACACCGGCACGCACCTGGGCTGTGAGCACGGCATCTGCGGAGCCTGCACGGTGATCATGGATGGCGCCCCGGTCCGGGCCTGCCTGGTCTTCGGCGTCCAGGCCGACGGCGCCGACGTGCGGACCGTGGAAGGGCTCGCCGACGGCGAGCAGCTGTCGGACCTGCAGCAGGCCTTCAGCGATCATCACGCGCTGCAGTGCGGGTTCTGTACCCCCGGCTTCCTGATGCTCGCCGAGGCCTACCTGGCGGAAAGCGAAAGCGCCGGGCTCACCGAAGCTCGCGCCCGCGAGCTCGTCGCCGCCAACTTGTGCCGCTGCACCGGCTACCAGGGCATCGTCGAGGCGGTCCTGGCCACTGCCCGGGCCCGCGGAGGACCCAAGGATGACGGGCAGCCCGAGGATGACCGGCCGTGAGCGTGATCGGCACCCGGCTGCCGCGCAAGGAGGATCCCCGCCTGCTGCGCGGGCGCGGCCGGTTCGGGGACGACATCAGCGCCCCCGGGCAGCTATGGGCCAGGATCGTCCGCTCCCCCTCGGCGCACGGGCAGGTCCGCGGGCTCGATGTCACCGCGGCCGCGAAAGCCCCGGGCATCACCGCGGTCGTCACCGCGCGGGATCTTCCGCCGGGACTGGTCATCCCGGTCCGCCTGGTGGCGGGCAGCGAAGATCTCCGCCCGTACCTGCAGCCGGTGCTCGCCGCGGACGTGGTCCGGTACGTGGGTGAGCCGCTCGCGGTGGTGGTCGGCGAGGACCCGTACGCGTGTGAGGACGCCGCCGAGCTGGTCGACATCGACATCGACGGCCAGCCCGCCGTCACCGACGCGGCCAGCGCCCCCGATAACAAGGAGCACACCGCCGCCGAGCTCACCCTCGGCTACGGCGACACCGACGCCGCCTTCGCCGCCGCCCGGCACGTGGTCAGCATCGAGCTCGCGATCGGCCGGCACACCGGGGTGCCGCTCGAGCCGCGCTGCCTGCTGGCCGTCCCCGGACCCGATGGACCCGGCGGACCGGGGCGGGGCGGCCTCGACATCTTCGGCATGACCAAGGTCCCGGTGTTCAACCGCGACCTGCTGGCGGGCATGCTCGGCCTGGACGAGACACTCATCCACGTGCACGCCATCGACGCGGGCGGCGGGTTCGGCATCAGGGGTGAGTTCTACCCGGAGGACTTCCTCATCCCCTGGCTGGCCATCAGGTGCGGCCGGCCGGTCAAGTGGGCGGAGGACCGGGCCGAGCACCTGGTGGCGGCGAACCATTCCCGTCAGCAGCACCACCGCATCGCCGCCGCCTTCGACGACGACGGCCGCATCCTGGGGCTGCGGGACGACATCGTCCACGACAACGGCGCTTACTGCCGGACCCACGGCGTCGCGGTCCCCGAACTGACGGTGGCGATGCTCCCCGGTCCCTACCGGATTCCCGCTTACCGGGGCCGGATCCGGGT
>PMOU01000193.1:6749-10805 GCA_003161205.1 Actinomycetota bacterium
TGTTCGTGGAGAAGAGCGGCCTCGGACCGCAGGAGACCGCTGACGTCACCGTGAGCAAGTCCGGCGCCGTGCACGTGTTCTCCGGCGGGACTTCGGTGGGTCAGGGCATCGAGACGGTGCTCGCGCAGATCGCCGCGGATGCGCTCGGCGTCGATCCGGGTGTCGTGCGGGTGGTCGCGGGTGACACGGCCGCCCAGCCGTTCGGGGCCGGGTCCTGGGCCTCGCGGTCGACCGTCGTGGGCGGCGCCGCGGTCCACCAGGCCGCCACGGCGGTTCGCGAGCGGGCGGTCCAGCTGGCCGCCAGGATGCTCGAGGCCGCGGCGGAGGACCTGGCGGTCACCCGCGGTTCCATCGGCGTGCGCGGCGACCCGAACGCCCAGGTCACCCTGGCCAGCATCGCCCAGGCGGCCGGGCCGGCCAGCGGCTACCTGCGGCCCGGCGAGCCGGCCGGCCTGTCCGCCCGCCGCCGGTTCGAGGTCGCGCGGATGACCTATCCCTATGGCGTGCACGTCGCGGTCGTGGAGGTGGACGCCGGGACCGGGCGGGTCCGGGTGCTGCGGTACCTGGTGGCTTATGAGGTGGGCCGCGCGATCAACCCCATGCTCGTGGAGGGCCAGCTGAAGGGCGGCGTGGCCCAGGGGATCGGCGGGGCGCTGTTCGAGGAGTTCAGCTACGACGAGGACGGCCAGCCGCAGGCGATCACGTTCATCGAGTACCGGATGCCGACCGCGGCGGAGATACCCGCGGTCGATGTGCTGCTGTCGCAGGACGCCCCCTCACCCGGCAACCCGCTCGGCGTGATGGGAGCCGGTGAAGGCGGCGTCAGCGCCGCTGGGGCGGCGGTGGCCAACGCGGTCCGGGACGCCCTCGGGCTGGCCGGCAGCGTCGGGCGGCTCCCGCTCACCCCGGCGCGCGTCCGCGCCCTCGCCGACCACGCCAGCAGAGGCACCGCATGACCGTCGAACGGCCGGGCTACGTGAGCAAGACCGACCTGGTAGCCGCCCTGGTCCGCGAGCTGATCATCACCGGCGAGCTCGGCCCAGGGGAGCAGCTGCGCCAGCGGGACCTGGCCCATCGGTTCGACGTCAGCCAGACCCCGGTCCGGGAGGCGATGCGGCGGCTGGAATCCGAAGGCCTGCTGGTCTGCGACACCCACCGGGGTTTCACCGTGGTGACCCCCGGCGATGGCCGGGTTGAGGAGAACTTCCAGATCCGCGCGGCGCTGGAGTCGCTCGGCGCGTCGCTGGCGGCCCGCAAGATCGACGCGGACGGCTTGGACCGGCTGCGGCAGCTGAACGAGCAGATGCGCGCGCTCACCGATGACGACCCCGCTTACGCGGAGCTGAACCGGGAGTTTCACTTCACCGTGTACTCCTGCGCCCGCAGCCCGCTGCTGCTGTCCCTGATGCGGTTGCTGTGGGCGTCGCTGCACGGCGGGCCCCGGGTCGCGCGCACCCACGCCGAGTCCGCCCGCCAGCACGACGAGATCCTCGCGGCGCTGTCCGACGGGGACGCCGCCGTCGCGTCGGCGCAGACGTACCAGCACATTATGGGCGCCGATCCCGTCAAAGAAGTGACAGAGTGAGTCCTCGACAGACTCGAGGGGAGCGGCCATGCCAGCGATCGTGACCGACGACGGCGTCACGCTGCACGCCGAGGAGACCGGTACGGGAGAGCCGCTCCTGTTCATTCACGAGTTCGCCGGCGATCACCGGAGCTGGGAGCCGCAGGTCCGGTACTTCTCGTACTCCTACCGCTGCGTCACCTACGCGGCCCGCGGCTACCCGCCGTCGGACGTGCCCACCGATCCGGCCGCGTACTCCCAGGAGCGTGCGGTGGCGGACGCGATCGCGGTTCTCGATGGCCTCGGCATCGCCCAGGCGAACGTGGTCGGCCTGTCGATGGGCGGTTTCACCGCCCTCCACCTCGCCCTCCACCATCCGGAGCGGATCATCTCGGCGGTGGTCGCGGGGGCCGGGTACGGCGCCCAGCCCGAGCGCGCCGAGGCCTTCCGCGCCGAGTCNNTTCGCGGCCGAAGGCGCGGCCAAGGTCGCCGAGCGCTACGCGATCGGCCCGGCACGGGTTCAGTTCCAGAACAAGAACCCGCGCGGCTGGGCCGAGTTCGCGGCGGCGCTGGCCGCGCACTCCTCGCTCGGCTCGGCCCTGACCATGCGCGGAGTCCAGGCCGCCCGGCCCTCTCTGTACGCGCTCACCGCCGAACTCGCCAAGATCCGCCTTCCGGTCCTGGTGCTGGTGGGCGATGAGGACGAGGGCTGCCTGGAGCCCGCGCTCATGCTCAAGCGCACCCTTCCGGCGAGTGGCCTGGCCGTCCTGCCGCGCACCGGCCACACCGCCAACCTGGAGGAGCCCGACGTCTTCAACCACGTCGTCGATGCCTTTCTGACGGCCTGCGCCCGCGGCGCCTGGCGCGAGCGCGACCCCCGCTCGCTGTCCGCCTCCACGACCGGCATGAGCTAGCTGCCGTAACCCTGCTGATCCGCCGCTGGCGCACCACCATCCTGATCACGCATGATCTAGCCCGGCTCGCCCGGCCGCCAACATCCTGGTGCTGAGAGCGTAATTCACCCCAAGTCGGGTGTTTAGCCGATACCGTCATGGGGACTAAGGGGATCACAATCTGTGGCTAACCCGATACGGACGCCGGTGCATTCCATGTCCCTCCGCACATCCGCGCAGATCACCTGGCCGCGCCATGTTTGACTATCCGCCTGATCACGGCCTAGACAGCGACCCAGCCGCCGCGCCCCTCGACGCGGACGGAGCAAAGTCCTACGAAGAGCTGTATGTCGAGCACGCGACGGCCGCGCGGCGGCTCGCGTTGTCGCTGGTGCCATCGGATGTGGCCGATGACATCGTGGCTGAGGCTTTCGCCCGCGTGCTGGCTGCCATCAGGGCAGGAGGCGGACCGAGTAGTACCTTCCGGGGCTACCTGCTCACCTCGGTGCGCAATCTGGCCAACGACTGGCTGCGGACGAGGCGCCGGTTGACGGTTGTCGCCGACATGGACGTAGGCGACATGGACGTGCAGGCCGGCCATCCGGCCGCCGCGCAAGGCCGGGTCACCCCCGGGATGAGCAGCGCCGCGGAAACCCAGGTGGCAGCCCGCGACGAGGCGCGCCTGGTCGCCAGGGCCTTCGGCGGGCTGCCAGCGCGCTGGCGCGCGGTTCTGTGGCAGCTGGAAGTGGAGGGCAAAGCGCCGGCGGCGGTGGCGCCGATGTTCGGCATGTCCGCCAACGGCGTTTCCGCTCTGGCCATGCGGGCGCGGGAAGGACTCCGGCAGGCCTACCTGGAAGAGCATGTCGGTACGAATATCCCGCAGGACTGCCGCACGTACGCGGCCGGGTTCGGCGCCGGTGCGCGCGGCACGCTGAGCCAGCGCCGCCGGGCGGCGATGCAAGAGCACCTCGGGCACTGCCCGGCCTGCCAGAACTTGTTCACCGAGCTCACCGAGCTCAATAGCCGGCTCGGTTCCATCCTGACCCCGGCCGCACTCGCTGCCGCGGCCGCCAAGATGGGTTCGGGCCATCGCGCGATGATGATCCATACCGGGTTGAACGGTACGTGGCGGACATGGCGGCTGCATCCGGTGACCGCTGCCGTCGGCGCGGCTGCAGGAGTGGCCGTCGCCGGCGGCATGCTGTTCGCGGTCAACGTCACGCCGGTCCCCAGTTCGCCCTCGCACGTCACCGTGCAGGCGGCTGTCCCTCCCGGCGCGACATCCGGGCCTGCTGTCCGTAGACGTGCGCCCAGCGGAGGCGGAGGCGGAAGCGGCGGCGGAGGCGCCTCGCTAGCCGGAACTGGTTCACGAGCCGCGGGTGGTTCCCCAGCGGGAGCGACCCCGCCGTCCGGCCCGTCCGGCAGTACCCTGCCCGCCGGTACCCTGCCCGCCAGCTCGGCAACGGGCGGCGCCGTCGGCAGCGCCGCAGGCACAACTGTGACGGGTGTGACCAGCGCGGCCGGGACCACGGTCTCCGTCGTGACCGGGGCGGCCGGTACTGCGGTGACGGGCGTGACGGGGGCGGCTGGCGGTGCGGT
>PMOU01000174.1 GCA_003161205.1 Actinomycetota bacterium
ACTGCACCATCATCACCTCCACCACCACCCCCAGGGCGAACGAAGCGGCGCAGATAGCGGCCAGCGGCAGGACCAGCGCCAGCGAGAGCGGTGAAATGGCGACCGCGCCGCCGGTTAGCACCACGAACAGCATCGGGCGCCGGGGCGTGAACCGCAGCGACACCAGGCCGCCTGCGATCAGGCCGAACGCGTCGGCCGCGGTGATCGCGCCCCAGGCGGCGGCGCCGCCCAGGTGCGCTCTGGCCACCACCGGGCCTAGCACCGAGAACGCCCCGTACCAGACCATCATCACGATGCAGAACTCGGCGACGATCACCCACAGCCAGGTGTGCGAGCGGAACTCCGACCAGCCCTCCCGCAGCTCGGTGAGCATGCTCGGCGCCGGCCTGCTGACCGCGGCCGCCTCGCCCGGGCGGGACAGGCTTTCCCGCCCCGCGCGGATGGCCAGCAGCAGCGGCACCGTGCTGACCATGCCGATACCGCACAGCACGAGGGCGAAGCCCGCGCTTGTCGCCGCCACCAGCAGGCCTGCCACCGCCGCGCCGGACATCTGGCCGGTGTTCATCGCCAGCCGGCTGATGGCGCTGGCGTCCTGCAGCATGCCGCGGGGGACCAGGCGCGGGAGCAGGGCCTGGGAGGCTGGGTAGAAGATCGCTGCCCCGGTTCCGGTCACGGCTTCCAGGCCCATCATGGCCCACAGCGGCGGCCGTCCGGTCAGCACCAGGATGCCGAAGGTACCCTCGCCGAGTGCAATCATCAGGTTGGCCGCGATGATGACCCGCTGCGGCGGGAACCGGTCGGCCGCGACGCCGCCGAGCAGAGCGAAGACCAGCGACGGCACGATCTGGGCGGCGAGCACGTAGGACAGGTCGGTAGCTGAGTTCGTCTCCTTGAGCACCGCGAAGGAGACGCCGACCAGGGAGAACCCGACCGACGCCGGCGCGATCAGCCGGTCGGCGAGCAGCAGCCGGAAGTCCCGGATCGCGAGCACGGGGTACCGGCGGCGCAGTCCACCGCGTGACATCGCCTCGGTCCCTTCCAGTCGGCATCCAGCCGGACTGATCAGCACCCCGGCTCTGTGACGCTAGCCGCCAGGCTGCGGCGGGGCAACTTGTTTTCCCAGCTAAGAGCCGGTTCAGCCGAGCTGGTCGAGCCGGGTCCACGCCCCCGGCGGATTATCCTCACGGGGCATCCACAGCATCGGCTGCCTGCCCTCGTACTTGAAAGCGAAGCCGGGATCGCCCGGATAGCGACCCCTCCGGTCGGGCCAGGCCACCTGAAGGTACGGCGGCCTGACGTAGCCGTAGTACCGGTCTGAGACCGCGAACATGCTCGTCATCCGCCAGCTCGCGTGGACCGGGCGGACGGCGAGCGAACACGGGCAGATGCCGTCGAGCCGATCGCCTGCCTCGATCACCGCGCCGTTCGCGATGCGATCGCCGATCGAGTTCAGGATGACCGTCATGTGCTCGACGGGAAGGCCGTACACGGCCAGCTCCGGGCCCTGGTGACTGGCCCACAGGCCGACGGTGTACGCCCAGGGCGGCGCGAGCTCGTCGCCGAGCACGGCGGAGACTGACCAGCCGACGGTGGCGATGTCGCCGGCGATGGCTGCCATGCAGGCCTCTGGATCGAAGCCGGTGCCATCGTCCGCCGTGCACTCCGTGCACCGGCACCGTTCTTCCGCGGGGTGAGCGCGGCGCCTTCGTGATGGGTTCATGGTCGCTACGTTACGAGGGGGGTACGACATTTCCGGGGCCGTCCGCGGGGTCCTCGGGGCTGATGCCGAGGTGCCGCTCGATCACGCTCAGCCGCCACTCGATCATTTCCAGCTGGGCCAGGATCGTGTCCACTCGCAACGAGGCCTGGCGCGGATAACGGGCTATCCGCACTTGCCGCGAAGCACCCACGAGACCGGCGCGGTCTTCGGGATGGTTCTGCAGTTCCAGGAGCACCCGATCCCGGAGACGGTCCAGGTCCGCGCCGAGCCTGGACAGGACGGTGATGGCGACGCCTTCGCCCACGGTGATCAGCCCGAGCAAGAGATGCCCGGTGCCGATGTAGCCGTGGCCCAGCTGCGAGGCTTCCCGGAACGACAGCTCCAGGCACTTCTTGGCCGGCGAGGTGAACGAAATGTGCTGGGCGGGCGCCTGCTCGCTCCGGCCGACGATGACCTCGACCTCATTCCGGGCGGCCGGCAAGGCGATGCCCGCCCACGTCAGCGCCCGCGCGGCCGGGCCTTGCTCATCGTTCAGCTGGCCTTCGCTGAGCAGGCCGAGCAGCAAGTGCTCGGTGCCGATGTCGTTATGGCCCAGGCTTCTCGCTTCTTCCTGAGCCAGGACGATGGCGCGTCGCGCCTGGTTCGTGAATCGCTCGAACATGGCGATACTCCTCGTTCAGGACAGGCGCGCCCGGAAGGCCGCGGTCTTGACCCGGTTCTGGCACAACGTGGAGCAGTACCGGCGGGTGCCGTTGCGGGAGGTGTCCACGTAGACCCGGTCGCACCTTGGTGCCGTGCAGACGCCGAGCCGGTCGTACAGCTCGCCGCCGAGCACCACCGCCAGGCCGGTGGCGCAGCCTGCCGCCCAGCCGTTCGGCAGCGAGTTGTCGGCGGCATGGAAGTGCAGGTGCCAGGACTGCCCGTCGTGCCGTTCCAGCTCGGGCCGGGCGCCGGTGCGGATAAGCAGCGCGTTGACCCGGCCCGCCGCCTCGTCCACGGCGCCCGCGCTGACGGCCTCGAAGACCCCGCGCAGTTCCGCCGCGACGAAGCAGAGCTCCGCGGCTTCCTCCCAGGTCGCCGCCCGGCCGTCGGCCGCCTGCAGAACGGCGGCGACGGCCTCGGTGCGTTCGTCGGCCTCGGGCGGAAGATAGCGGCGGCCACGGTCCTCGCCGGGGGTAAGCAGGTTCACCAGCTCTGCGGCCACCCTGATCACGACGTCCATGTGACTGTTGAAGTTCACTTGACCGGTTACACCCCCAGCCCGTAGGTTTGTGACTATCAAAGCGAGCTTAGCCAGTAACGGATAACCGGGGAAGCCTGACCCGCCCGGGGCCGCTATCCAGCCGGGCCAAACACCGAGGAGGCAGGGCGTGCCGAGACGTGACCGCGACACCGAACGTGACCGCGACACTGAACTTGACGGCGGTACCGAACTTGACCGCGATACCGCGCGAGGCTGGATCGAGCGCTGGGACCGCCAGCAGGAGGAGAGCCTGCCCGACCGCGAAGACAGGTTCACCGCGCTGATCGACGCGGTCGAGGCGGGGACGGGGCGCCCGGATCCGCTGGTGCTCGACATCGGCTGCGGTCCCGGCTCGATCGGCGTCCGGCTGCTTGGCCGGCTGCCGCGTGCCACCGTGATCGGCATTGACGCCGATCCGGTTTCGCTGACGCTGGGTCAGGCGGCCTACCAGGACGTGCCCGGACTGTGCTTTACCGATCTGGACCTGCGCGTTCCCGGCTGGTCCGCGCGGCTGGGCCTGGACCGGCCCGCCGATGCCGCGGTGAGCACCACCGCGCTGCACTGGCTGCCGGAACACGATCTGCGCGCCATGTACGCCGAACTTGCCACCGTGCTCCGCCCCGGCGGCCTGCTTCTGGACGGCGACCACTTCACCCTCGATGCCAAGGAGTCCCCGACCCTGGCCCGTCTCGACCTGGCGCTGCGGCAGCGCGAGGACCTGCGGCGCTTTCCCGGCGGGCACGCCGAAAGCTGGTCCGGCTGGTGGGAAGCGGTGGCCGCCGACCCGGCGCTGGCGGAGCACGTCGCGGAACGCAAGCGCCGTCACGTTGACGCCGGCCACCACGGCACGGAGTCCAACCAGCTCGCCACCCACGTCGAGGCGCTGGTGGCCGCGGGTTTCGCCGAAGTCGGGACCCTCTGGCAGCGCGGCGACAACCGTCTGCTGTGCGGTGTGCTGCCGGGCAATTGACGTGCGGTGTCCTGCCGGGCGAGTAGGGGCGGTACGGGCCGGTCAGTGGCGCCGGGCGTAGGCGATGTTGATGACCGCGATGGCGGCCCAGATGAGCAGGACCATCACGGCCTGCGCACCGGAATTGCCGGCCCGGGACACGATCGCAGTAGCTCCGACGCCCAGGGCCATCGAGCCAAGGGCGGTAATCGTGGTGGCCACGTTGCGCTGCCCGATAGAAGGCGGTCTCGCCGGCGGTGGCCCCATCTGGTAACCGGGAGGCAGCATGGGCCCCATGTATCCCTGATAGCCCTGGTACCCCGCAGGTGCCTGGTAACCCGGATATCCCGGCGCCCCCGATCCTGCCGGGGCCGCCGGACCCTGTGGCACAGCGGACCCCGGTGAGACGGGCGGCCCGTAATCCCCGGGTGAGCGGTAGCCCGGGACACCCTGAGGTCCGTACGCGCCTGGCCCGGCTGGGGATCCGGCCTGCCCGAGGCGCGCGTCGATCCGCTTATCGATCTCCGCGCCGATGCGCTCGACCAGTCCTTCGGCCACGGCATCGTCATAGCCCGGCCCCAGATCCTGGTGCGCAGCGACCGAGGCGCGGATCTCCGCCTCATGGTCACTGGTCATGAGCGCACGCTACAGCCTGCTGCCGCGCGCCACAAATGTCACCACCAAAGCTCTCGGTCCGCCGTCAGGCGCCACGCTATCGGCGGGCGGTAAGGGAAACACTGGGGCTAGCACCCGATTGCCGCCTCCGGGAAGCCCCCCGAGAAGCGCCTGGGAAGCCAGCCGAATCGTGCGGGAAGCGCTGCTTATTCGCCGTTCCGGGGATCGAATCGTGGCTGGCACACTAGGGGGATGCCGCAGCCCCCCGACCCGCGAGGCCCGGACGAGCCGTGCGTTCTGCTCAAGCTCGGCGAGATCGTGCTCAAAGGGCGGAACAGGCAGCAGTTCGAGCGCATCCTGCAGGCCAACATCCACAACGCGGTGCGGAGCATCGGCATACCGATCGACCTGCGGCAGCGCGAAGGGGTCATCCTGCTGCGCGTCGCCGACGGCGAACAGCGCGGCGAGGCCGGCTGGACGCAGGCCACGGACCAGATCGCCGAGCGGGTCCGGGACGTGCCCGGCATTGCCCGGGTCTGCCAGCCGCTGCGGGTGGTCAAGACGCCCGAGGCGGTCGCCGCGGCCGCGGTCGCGCTGACCAAGGGCCGCACCGGCACTTTCGCGATCCGGGCCCGCCGCCGGGACAAGCGCTTCCCGATGACCTCGGGGCAGCTGAGCGTGCTGATCGGCCGGGAGATCGCCGACGTGCACGGTCTGGGCGTCAACCTGTCCCGTCCTGACACCGAGGTGTTCATCGAGGTGGACACCGACGAGGTGTTCGTGTTCACCGGGGGAGTCGCCGCAGTGGGCGGGCTGCCGGTGGGGATGAGCGGCCGGGCCGTGGTGCTCATGTCGGGTGGCATTGACTCCCCGGTGGCGGCCTACCGGATGATGCGCCGCGGCCTCCGCTGCTTTTTCCTGCACTTCTCGGGCATGCCGCTGACCGGGCCCGAATCGATCTACAAGGCCTATGCGCTCGTCCGCGGGCTGGACCGGTTCCAGGGCGGGTCCCGGCTGTTCGTCGTGCCGTTCGGCAAGGCGCAGCAGGCCCTGGCCTCCTCCGGCGCGGGCCGGCTGCTGATCGTCGCGCAGCGGCGGCTGATGCTCAAGACCGGCGAGGCCCTCGCCCGGCGGCTCAGTGCCACCGCGCTGGTCACCGGCGACTCACTCGGTCAGGTGAGCAGCCAGACCCTGGCCAACATCACCGCGCTCGACGAGGCCACCAGGCTGCCGATCCTGCGCCCGCTGATCGGCTGGGATAAGAGCGAGATCATGGCCGAGGCCCGCCGCATCAATACCCTGGCCATCTCCGAACTCCCCGACCAGGACTGCTGCACGCTGCTCACCCCGCGCCGGGTGGAAACCCGCGCCCGCATCGATGACCTGCGCCGCCTGGAAGGGCGCCTCGACGTCGAGGACCTAGCCGACGACCTGGCCCGCAGCGCCCAGGAGTACCGCCAGGAAAATCCGTAACCCTTTTTATCCCGAACGATCCGTGGCGCGTGCGGACACTCACCTCCCTGCTCGCCCTGCTCGCCTGAAGGCGATCACACCAGCACCACGAGCCCGTCAAACACCAATAGTCCACCAATTGGGCGCCGCCGTCTTCCGTTCCGCCCCAGTCCAACGACCGCGATGGACCATTGGTGTTGTTCCCACAACATCGATGGAACATCGGTGTCGTTCGGGCGCGCGAGCGCCAGTACCATGCGCCTCACGAGCCTCTGTAGTTTCAGCCTCAGGTGAGGATGGGGGCGCGGGGGACGGCGGGAGCGGGGGTGAGGGTGCGGCCGACCAGGGGGGACAGGTGCGCGGCCACGCTGGCCAGCTCGCGGAGGTCGGTTCCGACCAGCGCCTGCGGGCCGTCGCACAGCGCGGTCTCCGGGCTCGGGTGGACGTCCACGATGATGCCGTCGGCGCCGACCGCGATCGCGGCCCGGGACAGCGGCACGACCAGATCGCGGCGGCCGCCCGAATGCGACGGGTCCACGATGACCGGCAGGTGCGACAGTCGCTGGGCGACCGGCACCGCGCTGATGTCCAGGGTGTTCCTCGTCGCCGTCTCGAAGGTGCGGATGCCGCGCTCGCAGAGNNCTTGAGCATGACCGGCTTGCCGACCCCGCCGACCGCCTGCAGCAACGGGAAGTTCTGCATGTTGCGGGTGCCGACCTGCAGCATGTCCGCGTAGCTGGCGACCAGGTCTACGTCAGCCGGGTCGACCACCTCGGTCACGACCGGCAGGCCGGTCTCGGCCCGCACCTCGGCGAGGATCTTCAGGCCGGCCTCGCCCAATCCCTGGAACGCGTATGGCGAACTGCGCGGCTTGTACGCGCCGCCGCGCAGCAGCGACGCGCCCGCGGCCCTGGCCATCAGGGCGGACGCCAGCGTCTGCTCGGCCGTCTCGACGGCACACGGCCCGGCGATGACCGTCAGCGTGTCCGGGCCGATCGGCACCCCGGCCACCCTGATGACCGAACGTTCCCGGTGGTGCTCGCGGCTGACCAGCTTGTAGGGAGCGGAGATCCGCACCACGTCGCTGACGCCCGGCATGCCGCGCAGGTTCAGCGTGTCCAGGTGATCGACGTCACCGACCAGGCCCACGATCGTCCGGGCCATGCCCCGGCTCACGAACGCGTCGCCGCCGGCCTCACGTACCCGGTCGACGACGCCGTCGACTTCGGTTTCTCCGGCCTCCGCCGTCATCACCACGACCATGTTGTCCGCCTCCACTCGTCGTCACGCATAAAGAAAGCCCCGGACCAGCTGGCCCGGGGCTCGTGAGGTCGTTTCTGTCAGCGCAAAGTCTGGCAGGCGACCGTCCCGAACCCGGGCCGGCGGCCAAACCAAAACCAGAACTGCTCGCGCATGACCGAGATCCTAGCGCATGCCGTCAAGCACCGCCCGCCCGCAGGCCGGGGGACGCGGGTCAGTAGCCGACGTCGAGGCTGATCGTGCTGCCCTGGGGCGCCTGGCCGGTCGGGCTGTAGTTGAACACCTTGTCAAACGGCCCGTAGGTATTCACCGTGACCTGGAATCCAGCGGCCTGCAGCATCTGAGTGGCCTGAGCCACCGACATCCCGTCTGGGCTCGGCACGTTCACTTCCTGGGGACCGGTGGACACGTTGACGGTGATGGTCTCGCCTTGGGCGAAGGTCGCGCCCGCGGCGGGCTGCTGCCCGGTGACGGTGCCGGCCGGCTGCTGGCTGTTGTTGTCCGGCTGCTGCTGCAGCGTCACGCCCTCCTGGCTGGCCCACTGCTGCACCGCCTGGACCTGTTCCCCGACGAAGCTGGGCATCGGCGGGCCCGCCGCGACCAGGATGGCGACCGGCTTGATCTGCGACCAGGAGGTGCCTGCGGCTGGGTTGGTGCCGAGCACCGTCCCGACCGGGGAGCTCGACCCGACCTTCTGGGTGGTGGAGACCAGGTGCGCGCGCTGCAGCGCGGCCTGGGCCGCGGCCAGCGTCTCGCCGCTGACCGTGGGCACCGTGGAGGTGAAGGGCCCGGCCGAGACCACGATCGCGATGGCGGCGCCCTTCGCTACCCGCCCGGTCGGGTGGGTTGCGAGCACCGTGCCCTGCGGCTCGGTGTTGCTGTGGGCCCGGGTGCTCTTTTTGAGGGCGAAGCCGTCCGCGGCCAGCGCGGCGGTGGCCTGGGCCACCGAGTCGCCGGCCACAATCGGCACCCGCGCGTACCGTCCGGCGGCGAGCCACCAGCCGCCGAGGCCGAGCCCGATGCCGAGCACGAGGACCAGCGCGATGACCAGGAGCCGCGGGCTGAACAGCCATCGCTGCAGGAACGGCTCGCGGCCGCCGCGGTACTGGGCGCCGTCCTCACGGTGGACGACGAGCGTATGGGAGCTCACGTCATCGCGTGGGACCAGGGCGAACCGGCCGGCGCCGTACTCACCGGCGCCGTACTGACCGCTATCGTGCTGACCGGTGCCATGCTGGCCAGTGCCGTATTGGCCGGAAGTGCCGTACTGGCCAGAAGTGCCGTACTGACCGGTACCCTGCTGGCCACCAGCGGGTCCCGAGCCGAACTGGGCCGTGGCGAGGGGACCGGTTCCGTTGCCGCTCGCGGCCGGCAGCGGCCCGGTGCGCGCCCACCATCCGTTGGTGGCCGCGGGCGTGTTCAGGTCGAGCCAGGGCGCCTCGCCGAGACCCTGCACGCCGGCTCCGAGCATCCCGGCTCCCAGCGCCCCAGCCCCGGGCGCCCCANNCCGGGCGCCCCAGCCCCGGGCGCACCGGCTCCAAACGTGCCGGCGCCGATCTCGAGGTGCGGGCCGGTCCCGTGCGGGCCGGTGAGCCCGTTCGGCTCGTGCTGGTCCGCCCGGACCCGGCGGACCGCGCGCAGGAACTCGACCGCATCGGCGGGGCGCCGGGCCGGATCCCGGCTGGTCGCCGCGAGCACGAGCTGATCGACGGCGGCCGGCAGACCGGGCACCAGCGCCGAGGGCGCCGGAACGTCGGTGTTGACGTGCTGATAGGCCACTGACAGCGGCGTGTCGCCGGTGAAGGGCACGCGGCCGGTGAGCATCTCGAAGAACATCACGCCGGCCGAGTAGACGTCGCCGCGCGGGCCGGTGGCATCGCCGGTCACCTGCTCGGGCGGCACGTAGGCGACGGTGCCGATGAGCAGGCCGGTCCGGGTGTGCCCGGCCGCGGTGAGCGCCCGGGCCAGGCCGAAGTCCGCCACCTTGACCCGGCCGTCCGCGGTCAGCAGGACGTTCTCGGGCTTGACGTCGCGGTGCACGATCCCGGAGGCGTGGGCGGACGCGAGCCCGTCGAGCACGCCGGTCATGATCTCAAGCGCCACCGGCGGGGCCAGCCGGCCGTTCTCGCGGAGCAGTTCCTTGAGCGTGCGCCCGGGTACGTACTCCATCGCCAGATAAAGGAACGGGCCGTCGGCACCCTGGTCGTAGACCGCGACCACGTTCTGGTGGGACAGGCGCGCCACCGACTTAGCCTCGCCGATGAACCGGCGCACGAAGTCGTCGTCTCTGGCCAGCTCGACGTGCATGACCTTGAGCGCGACCTGGCGGTCCAGCCTGGTGTCCACGGCCCGGTAGACAGTCGCCATCCCGCCGTGCGCAATACGCGCGGTCACGGCGTAGCGCCCGTCGAGCAGGCGCCCGGCGAGCGGGTCGGCCAGGGTATCGTCCATCGCGACCGATTTTACGGTTGTTTTGCCTATCTAGCGGGGTTAATCGTGGTGCCCGCTAGCCACACCTGCCTCACCGGTTTCCCAGGGGCAGGATGCACGGCCGTTCGGCCAATAAATGCCGGGGTCGCCAGCGGGAACGGGTGCGCGGGTCCTCAGCCCGGCCGGGTCCTGCGCGTAATCTGTCGGTCTGTGGCAGACAGCGGACGCGTCGTGGTAGCGGGTGCGGGCCTGGCCGGGCTGCGCACGGCGGAGGAACTGCGGGCCGCCGGCGCGGACGGCCCGATCACGCTGATCGGCGCGGAGACGCGGCCGCCGTATGACCGTCCGCCGCTGTCGAAGAAGGTGCTGACCGAAACCGGGCTCGACCCGTCGCTGAAGGCCGACTTCGCCGCGCTTGACGTGGACTTCCGTCCGGGTGAGGCAGCCGTGCGGCTGGCCGGGACGACCCTGGTGACCAGCCGCGGCGAGTACCCGTTCGACCACCTGGTGCTGGCGACCGGAGCGCTGCCGGTAACGCTGCCGGGACCGGGGCGGCAGCGGGTCCTGCGCAGCTACGACGACGCGCTCGCGCTGCGCGAGCTGCTCAGGCCCGGCCTGCGGCTGGCCATCGTGGGCGCCGGGTGGATCGGCGCGGAACTGGCCACCGCGGCCGCCGGGCGAGGCGCCCAGGTCACGGTGGTGGAGGCGGGACCCGCGCCGCTCGCCTCCGCGGTGGGGGCGCCGGTCGGGTCGCAGACCGCGGCGTGGTACGCCGGCGCCGGCGTCGACCTGCGGGTCGGCGTCAGCGTGGAGACAGTGCAGCCGGGCGGGCTCGCGCTGGCCGGCGGCGAGTGGATCGCCGCGGATGAGATCGTCACCGCGGTCGGGGTGCGTCCGGCGACCGGCTGGCTGGAGGGTTCAGACGTCCGGCTCCAGAACGGCGTGGCCACCGACGCCCACCTGCGCGCGTCCCAGCCCGGCGTCTACGCGGTGGGGGACTGCGCCGCCTTCGAGTCGGGGCGGTTCGGGCGGCCGCTGCGGTTCGAGCACTGGGATGTGGCCCTGCACGCGCCCGAGGTGGTCGCGGCCAACGTGCTCGGTGGCGATGCCGTCTATGACCCGGTGCCGTACTTCTGGTCCGAGCAGTTCGATCGCATGGTGCAGTACGTCGGCTACCACGGTGACGCCGACCGGCTGGTCTGGCGCGGCGATCCCGCCGAGCCGCGCTGGGCGGCGTGCTGGCTGGCCGGGAGCCGGCTGGTCGCCGTCCTGACCGTGGACCGCCCCCGGGATGTGCTGCAGGGCCGCCGGCTGATCGAGTCCGGCGATCCCGTGGACATCTCCCGCCTCAGCGACCCCCGCATCCCCGTGAAAGCAGCCGTCGTCACCTAGCTGGGGCCCCCGGGGCTAAATGCAATCGATAGCTGCCGGCTTGCCCGTCACCCGCGTGTTTGGGAGCGGCCCGGACGTGGCACATTGGTCTCGTGGCTCAGATTGACCCCGAGACCGACGCTCTCGTCGGCGAATGGCTGAAACTCCCCGACGTAGCCGGCCAGCTCGGCGTGCCCATCGGGCGAGTGAAGCAGCTGCTCCGCGACCGCAAGCTCCTCGCCGTGAAGCGTCCGGAAGGGACGCTCGCGGTACCGGCCGCCTTCCTTGACGGCGATCAGGTCGTCAAGGGCCTGTGCGGCACCCTGACCCTGCTCTTCGACTGCGGTTTCGACGAGCCGGACGCGCTTCGCTGGCTGTTCACAGCGGACGAGACGCTGCCCGGCACGCCGATCGACGCGATCGCCAGGCGCAAGGCGACCGAAGTCAACCGGCGGGCGCAGGCCCTGGCGTTTTAGCGCCGGCGTTGCAGCGAGGGTGTTTTTAGCGACGGTCTTCTTAGCGATACCGCGCGGGTCGCTACCGGCTAGGCTGACGGCATGCCGCCGAGCCCGCCGCGTCCGCGTCCCGTCGCGAGGGCGGACGCCAGACGTGCCGTCGGCCAGCCGCACTCACCGCTGATCCGTGAGCTGCTCGCCTCCGGCCGCCAGGCGTTCTCCTTTGAGTTCATGCCGCCCAAGACCGAGGCCGAGGAGCAGCAGCTGTGGCGCGCGATCCGGCAGCTCGAGCCGCTGCGGCCCACGTTCGTCTCGGTCACGTACGGAGCCGGCGGGTCGACCAGGGACCGGACGGTCCGGGTGACGGGCCGGATCGCCTCAGAAACCACGCTGACCCCGGTCGGGCACCTGACCGCGGTGAACCACTCGGTGGCCGAGCTCAGGCAGGTGGTCGGCTCTTACGCGGCGGTCGGGGTCCGCAACGTGCTGGCCCTGCGCGGCGATCCGCCCGGCGATCCGAACGGTCCCTGGATCCCGCACCCGGACGGGCTCACCCACGCGGCGGAGCTGGTCGCCCTGGTCAGGTCGGCCGGTGACTTCTGCGTCGGGGTCGCGGCGTTCCCGGAAAAGCATCCCGGCTCGCCCGATGCGGACACCGACGCGCGTTACTTCCTGGCCAAGTGCCGGGCCGGCGCCGACTTCGCCATCACCAACATGTTCTTCTACCCCGAGGATTACCTGCGGCTGCGGGACCGGGTGACGGCCCAGGGCGGCGACGTGCCGATCATCCCCGGCATCATGCCCATCACCAGCCTGCGGGTGGTGGAGCGGGCGGTTGAGCTGGGCGGCTGCCGGGTGCCTGAGCGGCTGTGGGAGCGGCTGCAGGCGGTGGCCGACGACCGGTCCGCCGTCCGCGAGATCGGCGTGGATTACGCCGCCGGCATGTGCGAGCGGCTGCTCGCCGAAGGCGTGCCGGGCCTGCACTTCTACACGCTCAACTGGTCCCGGGCGACCAGGGAGATCTATCAGCGGCTCGGTCTGGGGGACCGGGGCCAGGGGGAGCGCCCGGTCGAGCGCCCGGTAGAGCGACTGCGTAGCGGAAGTTCGGCGCCCATCACCGCGTAAGGCGGCTCGCCGCCCGGGAAGAAGTGGAAACCGGTCAGCAGGTCGACGAAGCCCGTCCCCCGGTAGAGCCGCCGGGCCGGTGAGTCGGCGTCCCTGGTCGACAGCAGCGCGGTGCGTTCGGGCCGGCCGAAGGTGAGCCGGAGCAGCACGTCGGCGCCGGTGCCCTGACCCTGATGCGCCGGGGCCACGTGCAGTTCGGCGACTTCGAACGAGTCGTCCGTCCAGTCCGCGGCGACCGCGGTGCCGCGCGTGGCCGCCAGCGCGTTCCTGACCGTGCTGTGCCACCACTGGCCGGCCGTCCCGCGAAAGCCGTAGCCGAAGCCGACCACCTCGCCGGACCCGTCGTCGGTGACGGCGATCGCGCGGAATCCCGGGTTTGCGGCGTGCCCGGCCATGATCGACTTGCGGCCGGCCAGCAGTTCGGTGGGTGGCCGCATAGCCGCCGCGTACACCGCGATCAGCTGGTCAAGCCGCACGACGAACTCGGCGGGGCTGAGCTGGGAGACCGAAGCCGAGCGCCGCATCCTCGCAAGCTTAAGAGAAGAACACCAATGATCCTGAACGGGCGTGGCATCACCCTCTGGCACCGTGCCAGCGTTCCCGGGCAGGAGCGTTCACCGGGCCGGGGCGTTCCCGGGCCGGGCGTTCCAGGCCCGGTCCGGCTAGGTCAGCTGGTTCGCCGGGCTGACCTGCTCGGACGTGACATTGATTTCGGCCTGGCCGAGCACCGGGTGGTTCGCGGTCAGCGTAATGGCGCCCGGCTGGCCGGCCCGCGAGCGGATCCATACCGCGCCCAGCCCCCCGTACTCGCCGAAGGCGAACGGGTTATCGCCGATCAGGGTCGCGGGACCGGACAGGCTCAGCGCGACCTGGCCGCTTGGGTACCTGCGCTGGTTGCCGTACGCGTCGGTGGCGCGGAAGACGGCCCTGGTCGCGTCGGAGCCGTCGGCCCAGATGCTCGTGTCGTCCACCGCCATGGCGAGGGTGTCCCCGGCCGGGTCCGCCGACATGCGGAGGTAGGTCACCTCCTGACCGCCGACATAGCCCAGGATGAGAAGTTCTCCGATGGCGTGCCGGCCGAGCCGCGGCAGGTCGACCAGGAAGGGCGGGTGCACGAGGCCGCCGTACAACGGCGAGCCGAGGGCGGGCAGCATCGTGCTCACCAGCGCGCCGTCGATGAAGATGTCCAGCTGGTCACAGTTGCTGGCGATCATCGCGGCCGGGTCGGGCGCGGGGACGGCGCCGCCTGGCTCCCAGAAGAAGACCGGGATGATGACCGGGTTCACGCCCGGGTCCCCCTGGGACTGGTAGATGGCCGCGCCGGGCTTGGGCACCCGGAAGCCGTCCGCCACCCCGGCCCACTTGATGTTGTCGGGATTGGTGGACAGGAGAGAGGCGTAGTCGAACCCGGCCCAGGCCAGCATCCCGGAATACCCGGGGTTGGACCGGGCCAGGCTCTGCGCCTGGGCGTGCAGGGCCGCCTGCCTGGCGAGCTGGGCCGGCGAGCCGGTCCAGGCGAAGTCGTGCGGTTCCACCTCCTCCACGCCGACGGTCTCGGTGATCAGGTACGGCAGGCCGGCGAACGGCGGCTTCAGCGTGGCGTTACCGGTGCCGGGATTGATGCCGTAGTCGTTGTAGGCGAAGACGTCCTCGTTCCACTGGGCATCGGTGTGAAAGGCCATCGCGCCCGAGCTCGGCCGCGAGCTGTCTAGCTCCCGCGCGGCCTGCCGGGTCGCGGCCCACAGCGCCGGGGCGTCGGGTGTCTCGTTGAGCCTGGTGCCCCAGATGATGACCGAGGGACGGCTCCGGTCCCGCGTCACCATGTCGCGCACGTTCTGCACCACGAGGTCCTGCCAGGCCGGGCTGGTGCTGACGGCGTGCCAGCCGGGCGCTTCCTCCCAGACCAGGAGCCCGAGCTCGTCGCAGGCGTCCAGGAAGTGCGGCGACTGGGGATAGTGCGAGCAGCGCACCATGTTGCAGTTGAAGTCGTTCTTGAGGATCTCCACGTCCTTGCGCTGAACCCGCATCGGCATCGCCATGCCGGCGTACGGGTAGAGCTGGTGCCGGTCCAGGCCGAAAAGCTGCAGCCGCTCGCCGTTCAGGTAGAAGCCGTCAGGTCGGAAGGAGGCCTCGCGGAACCCGATCTGCCTGGTGCGGACATGGCGGTCGAGGCCGGGGAAGCTCAGCGTGGCCTGGAGCCGGTACAGCTTCGGGCTGTCG
Source organism: Actinomycetota bacterium (assembly GCA_003161205.1). Next base: position 14,841 of record PMOU01000174.1, read on the forward strand.
GGTGACCACAGGCTGATCGGCCCCAGGTCGGTCAGGCTCAGCCTGGCCGTGCTGGTCCCGGGTGAGGTGACCCTGACCTCCGCCACCTGCTCGGCGATCTGTGCGGTCCCGTCAAACAACTGCACGAGCAGCGAGCCGGCGTCGCGCAGCGCCACGGCCGAGTCAATCGTGGCTTCGACGTCCACCCGCCGCTGCGGGCTGAGCACGTCGGCGGGCTGGGCGAACAGGTCGGAGAGGAAGGCCTGCGGGACGACCCGGAGGTTGACGTCGCGGTAGATTCCGCCGGGCTGGAAGAAGTCGATGGTGCCCGGCCCGCGTCCCACCCCGACCGGCGGTACCGGCAGGCAGCGTGCGTCGACGATGACCGCGAGCAGGTTATCCCCGCTGGTGATCTTCCCGGTGAGTTCGGCTGACCAGGGCAAGTAGCCGCCCTGGTGAGTGCTGACGGCCTGGTCGTTGATCACGACGGAGGCGTTGACCATGACCCCGTCGAAGTCGATGAAGATGCGGCGGCCGGGATGGTGCGGGCCGGTCAGGTTCGCGCCGCCGAAGTGGCGCCGGTAGATCCACACCTGCTGCCACGCCGCGGCGTCCCAGTTCTGCCAGGACAAGCTGGTCACCGTGTGCGGCAGCGTGACCGGGGCGAAGCTGCTGTCGTCGTAGAAGCTGCTCTCCGAGCTCGCCATGTACTGGCCGCCGAAGAGCCAGTTCGCGTTCAACGGGTAGCTGATGTCGGAGCTGCGCTCGCCGTCCCGGATATTGTTCCCGACCAGCGCCAGCAGCGGCAGCACGGCTACCCCGGCCCCGCCGATCAGGCTCACCTGCAGCATCGTCCGCCGCGATATCTTGCGCCTGGCCGGCGCCGGCGACCCGTCTGGCGTCTCGCCCGGCGTCTGGGCCGCCGCAGCGGCGGGCGCAACCGGGCCCGCCTCGGCCGGGAGCGGCGGTGCGGTCCCTGGCCTAGCGCTCGGTGCCACGTCTGCCTCGGCGGTACCGGGCTCCGTGCCAGCATCCCACGTGATGTCCTCTTCGCTTCCGGATCGCGTGCTCAGGTCCTGCGCGTAACGGTCGCCTGGTACGGAAATGCCCTATCTCCCGCCTGTGCCAGTACTCCGTGTCAGACCCGTGAACCACTTCCGCACCCGTGACGCCTCAGCCCGTAACATCCCTGCCCTGTTCACTTCTGTATTCCTCTAGATACTAGCTGTGACGGACGTAGCTACGTCTGGCTTGTGGTGCCGGAGATGCCGAAGCAGGTCATTGGTGCGGGAAGATCCCGAACGTGGCTAGCGGTGCAGGAAGATCCCGACTTCTTTCGTGCCTTCAGCTCCGCTGAGCGCCCGTGACCGGTCCCGGTGCCCCGAAAATGTCAGACCCCCGCGTTATCTTCGAACAGACATCGAAAACGGCTGGACATCCGAGCGAATTTAGGTTCGAATAGATGTACCAAGTCGGTCCGGTGCGGTGAGGAAAGCGTCTCACCCGACCGGGCCGCAGGAGGAGATGAAGACGATGGTGAACGCAGTGGAGATGAGGCCGGGCCGAGGTGACCTGAGCGCCCGGCATCCCGGGTTTCTCGGGGCTCCGGGAGCTCCTGGGGCTCCCGGGATCGCGCCGACGGTGCTCAGCATGCTTCAGTCGGCGCGGCGCGGCCTGGCGGAGGCGGCCGATGAGTCGGCGCCCGGCGCTCGTTATGTCACCGCGCACCTGGCGGCGCTGCGCGCCGCGGCCGCGGTGGTGGCGGCTCGCGGCGAACCCCGTTCGAGGCGCAGGAAGCCGCACAGCGTCTGGGAACTGCTGCCTCAGGTCGAGCCGGCGCTCACCGAGTGGGCCGCCTTCTTCGCGGCCGGGGCCGGCAAGCGCGCGGCCGCGGAAGCCGGGCTGCCCCGTGCGGCGTCGGCGCGCGAGGCTGATGACCTGCTGCGGGACGCGGAGACCTTCCTGTCACTGGCAGAGACGGCGCTCGGTGTCGAGGTGCAGTCTCCGCTCCCGCTGCGGCCGGCCGGCTAGCGGCTCAGAATCCTTCCATCGCGCCACGCGCGTCGGAGTCCAGGACGCCCCAGCTGATGAGCTCCTCGGTGAGGTCGGCCGGGGACTTGTCGTAGATGACCGCCAGCGAGCGGAGGTCCTCGTGCCGCACGGACAGGACGCGGCCGTTGTAGTCGCCGCGCTGGCTCTGGATAGTCGCGACGTAACGGGCAAGCGGGCCTACTTTGTCCTTGGGCAGCTGGCTCATGCGCTCAAGATCGATGACGAGCTTGGGGGAGGGCACCAGCGGCGTCGGGGCCGCGTCGCCCGGCAGCAGCTCGGAAACAGGCACCCCGTAGAACTCGGCTAGCTCGGCGAGCTTCTGGACCGTGACCGACCGGTCGCCGCGCTCATAGGAACCGACGACGACGGCCTTCCAGCGACCGCGGGACTTCTCTTCAACCCCGTGCAGCGAGAGGCCCTGCTGCGTGCGAATGGCGCGCAACCGCGCGCCGAGTGTCTTGGCGTACTCAGATGGCATTGTTCCTCGGTTCCGGCCAGTCGTCGCTTACGGTAACGGTCACGCTCTGTGACGGTAGGCGGCAAGCGCTATAAGGTCAAGCCGAATGGCAAAAACTGGCTTAACTCGTCCGGTAACCGGCTAGCTCTCCCGGATCGCTATGTACCCTCCGCCGGCCGGCGAGAACCCCGCTGCTACCGGGTTTCCCGTCGCTATGGACATTTTGCTCAGGCTTGACCAACTCCCGCCATGTTCGGATGAGCGGAGCCGGATGTGAGGTAAATCACATCCCGTCGGACCCCTCCCAAAGCTGCCTGGCCCGTTGGTAACTCCCCGTATGATCGCCAAGGTAGACATCCTTTAAGGACCGTCCGGAGAGGCGGGGAAGGAGGTCCGTTCCATGTGCGCAGCCAGCAGTCCGGTGGCGGGGCGTGATGGTCTCGCGGTCCTTGATGCCGAGGAGATTCGGCGCGCGCTCACCAGGATCGCGCACGAGATCCTGGAGCGAACGCACGGCGGGGACGAGGTCATCCTGCTCGGGATCCCGACCCGCGGGGTTCCGCTGGCGCATCGCCTCGCGGACCGCATCGCGGAATTCGAAAAGCTCATGGTCCCGTGCGGATCGCTCGACATCACCATGCACCGGGACGATTTGCGCCTCCACCCGGCCCGTGCGCTCGGCCGGACCGAGCTTCCCACCGACGGGGTGGACGGCAAGACCGTCGTCCTGGTCGACGATGTGCTGTACTCCGGCCGGACGGTACG
>PMOU01000054.1:0-5634 GCA_003161205.1 Actinomycetota bacterium
CATGCGGCCGAGGCGAGCCCCGCCGCCGCCCTCTCCGCCGGGGCCATCTGGACCCGGACCGGCCGCCCGTTCTTTCCGCCCGCGCTGACCTCGTCGCTGATCGGCCAGGTCAGCGCCGCGGCGGAGGAGGCCGGGCTGTTCACCGAGCTCGGCACGTCGTGGCTGCTCCTCGACGCCGAACTGCTGCCGTGGAACCTCAAGGCCGGCTCGCTCGTCCGCGACCAGTACGCCGCGGTCGGTGCCGCCGCGGCCGCCTCGCTCCCGGCCGCGGCCGCGGTGCTCGAGCAGACCAGCGCCCGCGCGCTTGGGGGTCTTCGGGGCGGGTCCGATGACGCCGCGCGCGCAGCGGCGCTGCTCGCCCGGACCCAGGCCAGGTCCGCGAACGCGGCCGAGTTCACCGCCGCCTACCTGCGTTACTGCTGGTCCACCGACGATCTCGCCGGCATACGCGTCGCCCCGTTCCAGCTGCTCGCCGCCGAAGGCACCGTCTACCACGACCGCCCGCACCGGTGGCACCTCGACGTGGCCGACCGGCTGGCCGCCGCCGCCCCGGACCTGATCGCGACCACCCGCCGCATCGCCGTCGAGGTCACCGACCCCGCTTCGGTCGCCGCGGGCACCCAGTGGTGGCAGGACCTGACCGACGCCGGCGGCGAGGGCATGGTGGTCAAGCCCGCCGCCAACCTGACCCGCGGCAACGCCCCCGGCCCGCCCGGCTCAAACCACCCAGCCCTCAGCCACCCCGCCCCCGGCGAGCGCGACCCGGGCCGCTCCGGCCTGGTCCAGCCCGGCCTGAAGGTCCGCGGCCGCGAGTACCTGCGCCTCATCTACGGCCCCGACTACACCGAGCCCGCCAACCTGGCCCGGCTGCGCCAGCGTGCCGTCGGCCACAAGCGCTCGCTCGCCCTGCGCGAATACGCCCTGGGCCTGGAAGCCCTGGACCGCGTCGCCCGCGGCGAGCCGCTCTGGCGCGTCCACGAATGCGTCTTCGCCGTCCTGGCCCTGGAATCCGAGCCCGTCGACCCCCGCCTCTAACAATTCCTCAATCATTGGGTGTCACCGCTACCCCAATAGGGGCAATAAAGTCACACGATCATCGCAAAGTGGCAGGCCGGGACGCCATTGATGCGAAGGTGACGGTGGCGGGTGAGTAGTTGAGGCTGCCCGACTTGGTGCCTTTCTGGAAACCGCCGAACATGACAGAAAGCACGATCAGGATCAGNNCGGTACTAGCCGCCCGCTACTAGCGGCACGGTACCGGCCCAGGTCCGCGCGAGACCGCCCTCGCGGGGACCTAACGCCACCACGGCAGCCGACGCTGCTCGGCCACGTGCGAGGCGGGAGCGCTGATCGCCTGCGCGTGCGAGCTGAGATGCTGCAGGTGCTCGTGCACCCACAGCAGATGCGGGTGACGGGGAGCCGTGATCACACGCAGCAGATCCATCTCCTGCGCCTCGTCAGCCTCGCCGACCCCTGCTGGCTCGCCGACCCCTGCTGGCTCGCCGACCCCTGCTGGCTCGCCGACCGCGATGGCGTCGCCGTTCCCATTCAGGCTCGCGAACGCCGGAACGGTGACGGGCATCGGCACCTGGTGAGCGACGGGCCGGCCCACCAGCAATGCGACCCGTTCGTAAAAGCCCGTCAGGTCGGTCGTCTCCTGAGACAGGGCGGCGCGTACCTGGGCCGTTCCGTGGTGATGCGGCCCGTGCCGGACGGCATCCGGTGCCTCCAGGCCGGCCAGCGAATAGGCGGTCAGCCGGAGCCGCATGGTGGCCATCACCAGCATCCACAGGTCCTCTTTCGACAGCCGCTTGGCGCCCTGCTCGGCCAGGAAAGCGCGCAGTGCCTCGTCCAGCCGGATGCCGGCGGTCGCCGCCGCGGTGCCCGCGTCCGGCGGGGCGTGCCGCGAGCCCAGCGCCCAGTCCACGGCCTGGGTCAGGTACGCCGCACCGCGCCGGAACGCATCGGCGAGGTCGTCGCCGACGATGGAGCCNNCACCAGGCTCACCAGGCAGCCGATCGCCACGTCCTGGATGCGGAGCAGGCCGACTTTCCAGCCGACCGGCGCCAGCAGGTTGAACAGGACCACCACGACCACGGTGAACGCCGCCTGCCCGAAGGCGAACGGAAGGGTTCCCGGCGCATAGGCGGCCACGGCCAGGGCGATGGGAAATGCCACCCACAGCGCCGGGGTGCTGGTGCCGATGCCGAGCAGCAGCAGCGCGCCGATGACGAAGCCGATCACGGTGCCGCCGAGCGCGCGCAGTGCGGTGGACTCGGTGGAGGCCGCGTTCGTGCGCAGCACCGACAGGGTGCCGAGCACGACCCAGAACCCGTGCTGGACCCCGGACACGTCAGCGACCAGGACCGCGGCGGCCAGGGCCAGCGACCCGCGCAGGCTGTTCAGGAACCAGACCGAACGGACGCTCGCGTGCCTGGTCAAGATGCCGATCGCGCCGGACAGGGCGGCCACCCGCCGCTCGGCCACCATGCCCTCGGGCTGGGCGCCGTACCAGCCGCGCCGTCGCGTGGCGATCGTCTCCGGATCCGCGTGCCTGGTGGCGACCAGGGTGTCCGCGACGATGGACCGGACGGCGATGGAGATCGCCTGAGCGTGGAAGGCGTGCCTGGCGATGATCTCCACCGAGTCGTAATCCCGGTTCGGGGGGGCTGACTGGTGATAGGCGGCGCACGCGTCGCGCTGCTGGTCCATCTCGCTCGCGTTGAGCAGCTGGCCCGGGTCATCCATGGCCTGCCCGGCCAGCAGGTCGCCGGCCTGGCTGAGCACCGAGGCGGCCTGGCCGAGCAGGTCGCGGTCGCACTGGTCGGCCCGGTCCAGGTTCGGGTGCCCGTCGGTGGCGTCGGCGATCAGCGTGGTGCACCACTCGAGCAGCTGGACCACGCTGGCCAGCCCCTGGTCGGCCGTGGCCAGGCCGGTCGGCCGGTAGGGCGTGCTGGCGAACGCGTTCATCAGCTCCTGCTTGGCCGCGATGCACTGGTCTCGGTCGGCGGACGTGGCGGTGTCCGTGACGGCCGCCGTCAGGTGGCGGGCCAGCGCGTGCGCCGAAGCGGCCGCGGCCGTCCGCAGCCGGTCTCCTGGCGATGGCGGCGAGAACAGCAGCACGGCCGCCGTCGAGACGACCGAGGCCAGCCACCAGCCCGCCAGCCGGTCCGGGATCATGGCGACCGTGCCGGGCGTGGCCACCGGCAGCACATAGCCGAGCAGCGCGCCCGCCACTCCGGAGGCCGCGTTGGGCCCAGCCACGCCGGCGAAGAAGATCCCGAACGCCACCGGGATCGTGACCAGGACAGCCAGCCATTTGACCTGGTTGACCGCCGTGCCGATGATCACCCCGAGGCTCCCGGTCACGGCCAGCCCGAGATGCGCGGCGAACTTGTCCCGCTTGCTGCCGCCGAAGGAGGCGAAGATCAGGCTGGCGAAGCCGCCGAACGCGGCGAACAGGGCCATCTGCAGGTTGCCGAAGCCCTCGTAGGTGAGGGCGAACAGCGAGGGAATCACCAGGACCACCCGTACCGTCCGCATCGCGGCTGGTACCGACCATACGGGCAGCCAGGAGGGCCGCGCCGCCTTCGGCGCCGACGGGAACGAAGCGACGGTCGGGGGTTTCGGGGTCCGGCCCGACGGGCGGCGGAGCACACTGCTCAGATCGGGCATTCGACCAGTGTAGAAACGGCGGCCGGGCCGCCTCAACCGGCCAGGTCAGCGCACTGCCCGGCGCCCCCGGCGGGACGCGGCGCAACCGAGTGGCGCCCCGTGGTAATGTGAAACGCTGCCTGGCGACTAGCCGGGACAGGCCGAGGTCTGCTGCACCCTCATGCGGCGACCCCAGTATCCCTCAAGTGCCATCAAACGGGATTCGGCTCGCTGAACCCGTTTCGTGCCCATCCTAAGGAGTCACGTGCCGCTCGACACCGCCGTCAAGAAGGAGATCCTGGCGGAGTATGCGACCAGTGAGGGTGACACCGGTTCGCCGGAGGTCCAGGTCGCGCTGCTGACCAGGCGTATCAACCACCTGACCGAGCACCTGAAGGTGCACAAGCACGATCACCACAGCCGCCGCGGGCTGCTGCTGCTGGTCGGCCGTCGCCGCAGGCTGCTGAAGTACCTGGCGAAGAAGGACATCAATCGCTACCGCGAGGTCATCGCGCGCCTCGGCATCCGCCGCTAGCTCGCTGGCCCCGGAATAACTGAATACGAAAACACTGACATCCCGTAGCCCCCGGCCCCGAACGCCATGGCCGGTCCTCGGTAGTGGTCCCCGGGTCGGCGTATCTCTCGATACCCCTGATGACCCGAGGACTTCGATCGAAGACCGGCCGGCTGCCCAGTTGAGCTAGCCCAGTTCAGCAAACCCAGTTCAGCAAACGCTGTTGAGCAAGCGCTGCAGGCGAGCCAGGCCCCATGCGGCACGGCGGCGGGTGGGTGCGGGATCTACCGCAAGGAGGTCTCACCCGTGGAGGGTGCCCAAAGTGCTGAAGCCGTCATTGATAACGGCGAATTCGGCGTACATACAATCAGGTTCGAGACGGGCCGCCTGGCCCGCCAGGCCGCTGGTTCGGCCGTCGTAACGCTCGACGGCGAGACCGTGGTGCTGTCCGCGACCACGGCGTCCAAGCAGCCGAAGGACAACCTGGATTTCTTCCCGCTCACCGTCGACGTGGAAGAGCGGATGTACGCAGTGGGCCGGATTCCCGGCTCGTTTTTCCGCAGGGAGGGCCGGCCGTCCGAGGACGCCATCCTCACCTGCCGTCTCATCGACCGGCCGCTGCGCCCGTCCTTCGTCAAGGGCCTGCGCAACGAGATCCAGATCGTCGAGACCATTCTCGCTCTCGACCCGCAGCACCTGTACGACGTGGTCGCGATCAACGCCGCATCCATGTCCACTCAGCTGGCGGGCCTGCCGTTCTCCGGCCCCATCGGCGGGGTGCGGGTCGCGCTGATCAAGGGCCAGTGGGTGGGATTCCCCACCCATGAGCAGCTGGGGCAGGCCACCTTCGACATGGTGGTCGCGGGCCGGCTGCTCGAGGACGGCGAAGTGGCCATCATGATGGTCGAGGCCGAGTCCACCCCGGAGACCCTCAAGCTGATCGCCGACGCCAACAGCGGCGCCGTGGCGCCGACCGAGGACTCCGTGGCCGAGGGCCTCGAGGCCGCCAAGCCGTTCCTGCGCGTGCTGATCGAGGCGCAGCAGCGCCTGGCCGACCAGGTGGACAGCAAGGCGTCGGCGCAGTACCCGGTGTTCGTCGACTACAGCGAGGACGTGTACGAGGCCGTCGCGCGGGAGGTTTCGGGCGAGCTCGCCCAGGCCCTCACGATCGCCGGCAAGCACGAGCGCGAGGCCGAGACCGACCGGGTCAAGGCGCTGGCGAAGGAGAAGCTGGCCGAGCAGTTCGANNCCGACATCCGGCCGCTGTCCGCCCAGACCCACGTGCTGCCCCGGGTGCACGGCTCGGCCCTGTTCGAGCGCGGCGAGACCCAGATCCTCGGCGTGACCACGCTGAACATGCTCCGGATGGAGCAGATGATCGACACGCTCAACCCCGATCGCACCAAGCGCTACATGCACAACTACAACTTCCCGCCGTACTCGACCGGTGAGACCGGCCGGGTCGG
>PMOU01000054.1:5660-5809 GCA_003161205.1 Actinomycetota bacterium
TCGGTCTGCGCCTCGACGATGTCGCTGCTGGATGCGGGCGTGCCGCTGAAGGACATGGTGTCCGGTGTGGCCATGGGCCTGATTCACGAGGGCGGGCAGTACGTGACGCTCACCGACATCCTGGGGGCCGAGGACGCGTTCGGCGACAT
>PMOU01000049.1 GCA_003161205.1 Actinomycetota bacterium
GCCAACCCCGGCTGCTCGCTGCAGATCGCCTCGGCCCTGGCCGAGCGCGGCGAGCACGTCTCGGTCCTGCACACCGCCGAGGTCCTGGACGCCTCCATCCGCGGCCTGCCGCTCAGCACGCTGGCTACTTCCTGATCGCCGCGACCGCGATGACCTGGGCGTCGGAACCCATCGCGGACCGGAAGTCATCGGCGTCCCGGTCTGGTGGCAGCTTCTTGGCCGCGCAGGCGTTCTGCCAGGCCCGCGGCCATTCCCGCCACGGTCAGCAGGTCGATTAGTCCCCCGGCGGTCCGGGCCAGGAGCTTGTGGCGGACGGGCGCCATCCGCAGGCGCAGGAACACGCGGGTGCCGCCTGGGTCGCTGCTGACGGGTTCCAGCGCAAGTGACCAGGTCAGGCTGGTGCGACCTCGGCGGGACCGGTAGACCAGCGCGCACGGCGGGGTGATCTCGGCTACCTGGAAGGTTGCGTTGCGGCCCCCGTAGTCGGGTATGACATCGCCTGCTTCCAAGCGCAGCCAGGCGGGGTTCAAGGACCTGGCTGCGCGCCGTGAGCTGGGCAGGAACCGCTCGATGGCACGGGGCAGATACCAGCCCGCGCGTCCCTTGCCGAGCTGGACCAGCCAGGGCCAGACCGCCTCAGGCGGGGCCTCCACGGTGAAGGCCCTGTCCATGACGACGTCGGCCGGTTCGACGAGCGCATCTCCGGGACGGCCGGTGTTCTTCTCCGCCTCGCTGGCCTCGACCCTGCTGAACATTACCGGCCAGCCAGTGCGGGTTCGGTTGCGAAAGCGCCTCGTTACCATGCTCTGCTTATACCGCGAGGCAGTTGGTGATGGTGCCCCGACGGGCAGGGCACCATCACCATGGCTTAAACGGCCATCCTCGGTTACCTGAATTCCAGCACCGTGGTGGCGGTGCCGAAGTCGAGGCCGGCCTTGAACAGGGTGGTGCTGAAGGTGGCGTCGAGCGCACTGGCAGCGGTCCCGGTCAGCGTGACGCCGATACCGCTGATCTGGACGTAGTGCCAGCCCGCGTGGATCGCGGCGTGGGCCAGGCTCAGCGAAAGCAGCGGCACCCGGACCTTCGGGTTACCGTTGACTTCGGCCGTCAGCACGCCCTTCTGCACGTTGATGATGAAGTCGCTGACCTCTAGCTGCTTCCCGGTCGCCGGGTCGATGAACAAGATGCCGCCCTGGTGCCAGATGGTGGCCTTGAGAGCCGCGGCGTCCAGGTACCCGCCGGTCACCGGGAAGGTGAACGTGACCGCGACACCGCTGCTGCCGATGCTGGCGCCCTCGGTGCCAGGAAGGGTCGCGAGCGGCACGATACCGTGCCCCAGCAAAGCGGCGGCAATACCTGGCGCCGTGGTCACCGACGTATGGCCTCCGGTCAGCCACACGTACGAAGCCGACTCTTGCGCCCGGGTCGCCGCCGATGCGGACGTGACGCCTGCCGCGCCCGCGATCAGGCCTGCCATCATCGCCACGGCCGCGACGCGTTTGAACACTCGCATGTCAACTCCATTCTGGCCGCGTTCGGTCGCGGCTCTCCTGCTGACATACGGTCCGGCAGGCCCGGCCGGATGCAGCCGACCGGGAGGAGATACTCAGCTTCGCCTCAGCTGGCGGCGGACCCGCCGCCGGCGCCCAAGGCGACCGCGGGTAGCGAGCCGCGTACCACGCTGGACTTCGAGTGCAGGGTGCTCCCGTTGAAGGGCTGCAGCGAGACATCGATGCGCGAGTAGTTGCGCAGGTCGACCCCGGGCGGGACGGTGAACGTCCCGGTATGGTCGGCGTTCAGGTCCCCGAGGGAGATCATGCTGACCCCGTTGCGGGCCAGCAGCCAGACCTCATAGAAGCCGGGCCGCTGGGGCGCGTGCAAGGTAACGACCATCACCTGCTGACCCGCGGTGGCCCGCATCACGGCGGTGCCCGTGGCCCCCTGCCACTGCGGGAACGCCGGCAGCGGGCTCAACTCGATCTGCGCCACCACGCGGGTGGCAGGAGCCTTGGTGAGCTGGATAACCCCGGCCGTTCCTCCGATTCCGATAATCAGCCCGGCGGCCAGCCCGGCCGCGACGGTAGCCAGACGTCGGCGCCGCCCGCCCACCCCGGTTCGCCGGCGAGCACCGGCGGGGGCTTTCCTCATCGGGGCTTCGCCGGCGGAGTCCCCGGCCGGCCTGTGATGGCCGTTGCTGCGCGCGGCCGTCTCCAGTGGCATGACCGTCGCCGGTGGCGCCGCGCTGGTCCCGACCGCGGCGGCGATCCGGTCCCACACCGCGGGCGGCGGCGGCTCCAGGAGCTCGGCCGCGCCCGGCTGCCGGGCCAGGTCGACGACCTCGGCGAGCCGGGCCTGCTCGTGACGGCAGTGCGGGCACGTCTGCGCGTGCTCGTCATCTCGCGCTGTGCCAGCCGTCTCGCCCATGGCCCGCAAGGCCAGGATCATCGGGTCAGTATGCGACACCGTCGACCTCCAGCCTGGACCGCAGCCGCTGCAGACCGCGTCGGATGTGGCTCTTCACCGTGCCGAGTGGCAGCCCCAGCACCTGGGCTATCTGCTCGTGGGTCAGATCAGAATAGAACGCCAGCACCATCACTAGCCGCTGCGATTCCGGCAGCTGCGCCAGCTCGTCAGCCAGCACGATTCTATCCACCACCTGTTCCGAGGGCGCCTCAGGCGCTTGTACCGTCGCGCCCCCGGCCACCTGCAGCAGCACCCGGCTCTCCCGCTGCCGCTGCCGCTGCGCGTCCGCGACCTTGTTGCGAGTGATTGTGACCAGCCACCCGCCTAGCGTGCCGCGGTCCGGATCGAAGCTTTCCCGGCTGCGCCAGGCGGACACGAAGACCTGCTGGGTCACGTCTTCGGCATCGGATCTGGCCCGCAGGGACCGGAGCGCGATGCTGTAGACCAGCGCCCCGAAGCGCTCGTAAACGAGCGCGAGCGCATCCGGGTGCCCCTCACAGAAGGCACCCGAGACATCCTCATCTGACGTACGGTCCACTGCCATGAGAGTAATCCACCCGCTTGCCGGCGGTCCCGCCGGTCACCACATCCGGAATCCGCGGCGTCCGGACTAGGGTCGGCGAGAAAGAGAGCGGAGGGGTCGTGGACACCGATTTTGACACCATGCGGCTGCCCGGTGCACCCGACGTCGTCGCGCCGGACGGCTCGGACGTACGGGTTCTGCTGCAGCTCGGCCGCGGCGGGATGGCCCACTTCGAGCTGGGACCGGGGCGGGTCTCCCGGGCCGTGGCGCACCATGTCGTCGAGGAGATCTGGTACATCGTGGGCGGGCAGGGGCAGATGTGGCGGCGCCAGGGCGAGCGGCAGGAGACCGTGCCCCTGGCACCGGGCACCTGCGTGTCCATTCCCGCGGGCACGCATTTCCAGTTCCGCTCCACCAGCGCCGGCCCGCTGGCCGCGGTCGGCGTGACGATGCCACCCTGGCCGGGCGATAACGAGGCCTATGCGGTGCCGGGCGCCTGGGCCGCCGATCCCGCCGGCGCGCCCGGCTGACGGTCACCGAGGCGCGTCGCCCATGCGGTACTCGTGCGTCAGCTCATCCAGACGCATGAGCTGAGATATCCGGCTACACGCCTGAAACTTTTACACGTCATGCTCGGCGCATGGTGAGTTCCGGTGACCAGCTGTCCATCGAGGCGGCCGACCTGCTGGTGCGGCGGCTCGGCGAGCCGGTGGTGGCATCGCCGATGGCCGAGCTACTGCACAGCCGGGCGAGTTCCCCGCATTACGTCCACGAGTCCGACCGGGTGCTGCTTGATGACACGGCCGGGATGGCGGTCGCCCGCAAGTGCCCGGTGGGCGAGCTGCCCTCCCTTGAGCCAGGCGGCCCGCGCGAGTACATCTACTTCGACCCGGCCCGCACCCGGGTCGGCATCGTGACCTGCGGGGGTCTGTGCCCGGGCCTGAACAACGTGATCCGCGGGCTGGTCCTGGAGCTGTCGGAGAACTACGGCGTCAGCGATATCGTCGGCTACCGCGATGGCTACCGGGGGCTGGTCAGCGGCGAGGAGCCGATGCGGCTCACGCCCGCCCTGGTGGCGGATATCCACAACCACGGCGGCACCATTCTCGGCACGTCACGCGGCGGCCAGGCCCCAGCAGAGATTCTCACCACCCTGGTCCG
>PMOU01000604.1:0-266 GCA_003161205.1 Actinomycetota bacterium
ATGCACGCGGTGCATGACGCGTACTGCCTGCGCTGCGCGCCGCATGTGCACGGGGCGGTGATGGACGGGCTGGGCTTCGCCCGGCAGGTGATCACCACCGAACTGGGTTCGGTGGTGGACAACCCGGTCATCGTGCCCGACGGCGAGGTGATGACCACGGGGAACTTCCACGGCGAGCCGCTCGCGTTCGCCGCCGACATGCTGGCGATGGCCCTGGCCGAGCTCGCGTCGATCAGCGAGCGCCGGGTCGACCGGATGCTCGACCC
>PMOU01000604.1:305-3042 GCA_003161205.1 Actinomycetota bacterium
GTGGACACCATCCCGACCTCGGGCAAGCAGGAAGATCACGTGTCGATGGGCTGGCACGCGGTGCGCAAGCTGCGCGAGGTCGTCGGCAACGTCCGCGCCTGCCTGGCGGTCGAGATCTGCTGCGCCACGCAGGGGATCGACCTGCGCGCGTCCGTGGCCGTGCCCAGCGTGCCGCTGCGGGCCGTGCATGCGCTGGTGCGATCATCGGTGCCGCGAATGGATACCGACCGTGAGGTAGCGCCCCAGCTGGCGGCGGTGGACGCCCTGCTGCCGGAGATATGCCGCGTGGCCGCCGAAGGCTGCGCCTCGGCCCGGTAACCCGTCCCGCGAGCTACATGCTGAGTCCCGGCCCGCCACGGGGGAGCGGACCGGGACATCCCAGCGATGAGGAGCTTTTGTTATGCGCTGCGGAGAAGGTCGTTTAGCTCCGTCTCGATGTCGATGAAGGCGCTTTCCTTACCCGCGGGAACGATTTGATACGTGCGCTGAATAAATGCCGCCATGGCCTGAGCTGGGGCTTCAAAATGGGCTTGCCCGAATGGCGACGATAGCTCGATATTCAGCACCTTTCCATCGATGTCTGCAGCTCCAGCTATGTCCAGGTTGTCGGTCTCGGCGCACGACAATGCGGAGGGCCAGACCTGGACGTCTCCCTCGCCTTGCCGGGACTCGACGCCGGCCGCGAGCAGGTCCCTCGCGAAGATCCACTCGACCGGCTCGTCGGTGCCGACGTGGAACGCCATGCGCACCGCGTAAGGGTCGCTGCCGCAGTAGTACATACTGGCCACAAGCGGGACAATTGTTTGCTGTGGAACAACCAACCTAAGCCCGAGCTCGGCCGAGATCGTGGTGCTGCCGCTTCTGTTCATCGCCTACCCACCTCTCCTAGCCGGCGCCCGGACAACCCGGTTTTGCCAAGGTGGCGCACACGGAGGGTGAAACCTTCCCGCTGTTCAAGCATTCCGATTTGCGCCTTTCGTACCCAGTCGGAAGACGAACCTTCCGCGCCGCCCTGACCAGGACAAATATCGTTCAGTTCAGTGTGGCGATGTCGATGCAGTTTAGTGTTCCGGCATGCCAATTGCATAGCCTGTGGCCGTCATCTCGTGAGTTTATCTACAGCGTGTTTTCGTTACAATACTGAGCGTAATTAAGTAAGGGCCAATGCGTACGTTTGCAGAGGTTGGTCATTACGCAGTGTTACCGCCCTCGGGAAGCTCTCAGCGGCTAACTATATCCAGTAGACGATCAAGAAACCCGGCATGACGGCCTCGGGCGCGCCGTGTGTCGGGAAGATGCGCTACCCTATGGAAGCGCCGGAACGAGACCGCCGCAGGTGCCGATGGCCCTGCGCAGCCAGTCGAGCACCGGCGACGGGCGATTGGCTCAGCGGGANNCTCGGCTCATCGCTGGACTGGGCCAGGGAGCACCTCGAACTGCCGCTGACGGTCGAGGACCTCGCCCGCCAGGCCATGATGAGCCCTCGCACCTATGCCAGGCGGTTCCGCGAGACGACCGGTACCACGCCGCTGCAATGGCTGTGCGCCGAGCGAGTCCGCCGCGCGCAAGACCTGCTCGAGAACACCGACGACACCATCGAGCGCATCGCGACCTCGTGCGGCTTCGGATCGGCACACCAGATGCGCACGCACTTCACCCGGATCAACCACGTGACCCCGCACGCCTACCAGCGAAACTTCCGGTCCCGCGCCGCAGCCTGAGACCGCCGCCGGGCCCGCAGGCCGTGCCGCGAACGCGGCCACAGTCGGACCGTGTCATGCCAGCCGGTGGAACCGCCGGTTCACCGCCCGCTGCAGGCGACGGCGCGGCAGGTAGGCTCGGGCAGAGGCATCGCAGCAGCAGGCTGCAGCCAGGCCGTTTACGCTGGGACTCCGATCAGGGATGGCGGATTCGCAGCAGTCCGTGCTGCAGGACCGTCACTGCCCCGGCCAGGCTGTCAAGGTCAGTGAGGGTGGTTAGGTCGCTGACAGCCTTGGTGGCCGCCGCGGCGGACTGGTCGGTCAGGCGCAGCACTACTATCCCGGCATGGCTTCCGGGCGGGTAAGCGCGGATGTCACCTAGCCCGCGATCCAAAGAGATCAGGATGCGTCCGGCGGTGGTGGCTGCTCCGACGACATCTGGGTCAGGTGCGCCGGTCAGTCCTTCCTCGATGACCGTATCGACGTCGTGACCCGTGCTGGTCAAGATGGCGGCGGACGAGACCGGCAGGTTCTCGTCGAGCTTGAACTTCACCGCGACTGCGGCAGCGGGAGCAACTCTTCGCGCGCTAGCACTGCGCCGTACGCCGCGGCCGCGCGGATGCCCGCCACGGTCACTGCCGGGTATTCAGCGGTAACCTCCTCGGCCGTCATGCCAGCCGCCAGGCAATCGAGTATCACGCTGACCGGCACGCGAGTCCCGGCGATCACCGCTTGGCCATGCATCACCTGAGGATCGGTAGATATCATCTCCAGCTGCTCCGCGGTCACTGTCTCAGTCTGCCCCGCCGTTCGCAGGAACGCGACATTATTGCCCGGTGACGCGCCAGTAGCTGTGCAGGACCCCCCATCCGGACCTCCAGGACAGCGCGATACCGCTGCTCGGCAACGGACACCTCCACCAGTGCCAATCCTGGCCTCCCACCACCACCGGGACAAACCTCCTCGGCCTGGACAAGCACCTGTCGATCAGCGAGGCCAAGTACTTCGGCGAGGTCTTCGGGCGTCCGTTCCCCGAG
>PMOU01000147.1 GCA_003161205.1 Actinomycetota bacterium
GCGCGCGGGCTCCTTCACGGTGGCACCCGCGGCGGTCACCTCGGCCAGCTTCGCCTCGATGTCAGGCACGTGCCAGTACGCCACCGGTGAGGTCATGCCCTGCCCGCCTGGCACCAGCCCGATGTGCTGGCCCGCGACGTCGTAGCCGACGTAGTAGGACTCGTCGGCCTGCGGCGGTACGCCGAGCAGCGCGGTGTACACCGCCTTGGCCTTCGGCAGGTCGGACACGGGATGCAGCACGGTCTTGATTCCCTCGGTGGAAGAGCCGGCCATGGTCACTCCTGAAGTCGTGGGTCACACCGACCCGGTGGGGTGATGTCTGTGGGAGTTACGCTAGCTGCGGCTCGCTGACCGGCGCTTCTCGATTCCTGACCGGTCTGGTCACCTGTTTCGCCACGCAGGCCGGCATCCCCGCCGTCGCGGATGCCGCNNCAGCAGCGCCATCGCGCGCTCGACGCGCCGCGTCATGAGGTAACCGTACGGAGATTCGCCGTAGGCCAGGCGGAACTCGCGGCTGAGGTGCCCGGCCGACATGTGCGCGCCACGGGCGAGCGCCTCGACGTCCAGCGGCTGCGCGTACTCCCGGTCGATCCGGTCCCGGACGCGGCGCAGCCGGGCGAGGTCGCGCAGGTGCTGCGCCGGGGCGGATCTGCTGGTCACCTGCTAGATGGTGCCACGTCGCGCCGGAGTTTACCTAACCACCGATGGCAGGGCTGCGAACGCGCGTATGCCGGATACGAAGATCAGGCCGCCGGCCACGACGAATATCAGGCTGACCGAGTTCAGGGTCACGCCAGCGAACGAGGCGCGGAAGCTCTGCAGGACGGTGCTGGTCAGCCAGCCGGAGATGACCACCGAGAGCATGGACGCGAACTGGTTGACCGGATTGAACACCGCCATCACCCGGCCCAGGTATTCGCGCGGTGCCGCATCCAGGAGCAGCGGGGCCACCGCGGTGTTCAGCATGGCGATCGGCACGGCGTAGATCGCCAGCATGACCAGGCCGGCCGGGAAGCTTCGCTGCAGCGCGTAGCCGACCGCCAGGCCGCCGGTGGCCAGCAGGCCCGACCAGGTGAGCGCGCGCGCACCGATCCACCGCACCATACGGCCGGCCGCGAGCGCGCCGACGACAAAGCCCACCCCCATCGCCGTCTCCGCGACGCCGAACAGATGGGACGATGCGTGCAGATTGCGGGTCACGAAGAACACGTTCAGCGTGTTGATCGCGCCGGTGCCGCACTGGCAGATCACCGTGACCGTCAGGAGCGTGACCAGGAACCGGTTACGCGCGAAGAGCCGCAGGCCGACGGCGAACTCAGCGTGCAGGTTCCTCTGGCCCGCTCCGGCAAGACGGCGGGGCTCGGGCGTCAGCCGCAGGAAGCGGATGGCGACGTAGGACACGACGTAGGAGGCGGCGTTGGCCGCCAGCGCCCACCGGAAGCCGACCGTGAACAGCAACGGGGCCGCGATGAGCGGGCCGATGATCCCGGCCGCCGACGNNACGTCGCCAGTCGTGGCGAACCTGGCGAGGGTGAAGAACTGCCCGGCCGCGTTCAGGACGAACACGACCAGGTACACGGCGGCGAGCCACGCCCCGACGGGCAGGTCGCGAACGGGGACGAACGACAGCCCGGTCAGACCCGCGACCATCGCCGCGCGGATCACCTCGGTCCGCATCATCGTCGACTTGCGGTCCCACCGGTCCACGAACACCCCGGCGACGGGGCCGACCAGGGCGAACGCGGCGCCCACGGCGACGAGGATCCCGCTCACCGCCGCGGGGGCCCAGGGCTGCCCGCTCGCGAGAACCTGCGACACCCACAGCACGAGCGTCGTGCCGAAGACGCAATCCCCGACCGCGGACACGGCCTGGCCGTACCACAGCTTGGCGTAATTCTGGTTAATCAGTGTGCGCTGCAGCGACGGGGCGTTCATTCTGTGATCGTTGTTAATAGGGTGCTCAGCGCGACTTTTGCATATAGATGCCATTGTTATTGCACGTGCTGCCCTGGTTGCCGCACACCGCACACCGGCTGGTCAGGAAGCCGGGGATCGCCGACCTGACGTCGTGCCATCATTTCTGGCTCTTTCGAAAATGAGAGATTTTCAGTTATGGGAAACGGCCCGCAACGATAACGAGTTGCTCATTGTGTAGCTCAAGGCACGGTTGGCCCGTCGAGTCACATCGGCATCATCCGTCAGTTTTGGAGACAGGCGCGAGATATGTCGTTATCGTCACGTTATTGGTGGCCCGGGCGGTAAATCTCGCGTTTGCCGAAATTACATCCCTGGCCTGCGTCCACGGCGCCTGCCTCACCTGCCGAAACTGTCGAATTCTCCGTTCCGGACGCCGCCGAGAAAGGCATGCCACTCATCCGGCGTGAACCGCAGCACCGGTCCGGTGGAGTCCCGGCTGCTGCGGACGCCGATCTCGCCACCGGCCAGGCCGGTCACCTCGACGCAATTGCCGTTGGCGTAACTCAGAGAGCTCTTCATCCAGCGAGAACCTGAACGCGATCGTTCGAACGGACTCCTGAGCGAGCTGCTTTCCACGTCGGCCTTTCACTGGTTGGTGTCTTTCCTGGAAGTGAGGCTCAGCCGTGCGACCTCGGCCGGGGCAGGGCCGGGCTGAGCTGGAACGCGAGGGTGAAATAGGTGACCTGACCCGCATCGGTCCGGAAAGACCCCCACCCGGTCGACAGGGCGGCGACCAGCACCAGCCCGGGCCCGGTCTCGGTCATGGCCCCTTGATCCACCGCCAGCGGCAGTGAACCCGACGTGTCCTGCACGTCAATGCGCAGATGACCGCAGGCGCACCTGACGGCAAGGGTGACCGTGTCACCATCCCCGTGCATGATCGCGCTGGTCACCAGGTCACTGGTGAGCAGGATCGCGATGTCAGGATCGACCGGGATCTGCCAGGCGCAGATGGCCGCGCGGACCTCACGGCGTGCTTCGGCCGCCGCCGCCGGTTCCCTGGCCAGCTGGAAGCGACGCTGGTGTAGTGCGGTCGGAAGGGTCAGTGCCATCGTCTCTATCCGGTTCCTCGGCTGACGCACGTGTGCTCGTTGCATGGCAAATACTGCTGCAATTTGCAATGCAAGACATCGGTCAGCTGACGGATATTGAGCCGCGCGTGCCGCGGGGCCTGCGGCGGCCGGGATCTAAGACCACATTTCGTAACATGGCCGAGGTACTTTGTCCGCATCATGCCGACTCCCTCGCCTGTCCAGGGGCCCACCAGGCATCAGCTCGGGCCGCCGGAGGCGTCCCGGAGCCGAGTCCGGCGGGGCTTGCTCGCCGCCCTGGCGGTCGCCGTCCTGGCCGGCGTTATCGTCGTCGAACGCCACACCCTGGCCACGTCGCTGCACGTGCTGGCCAACCTGAACCTGGCCTGGTTCTTGCTCGCCGTGGCCGCCGAGGCGATCTCCCTGACCAGCTTCGGGCTCAGCAGAAGGCGCCTGGTCCGGGTCAACGGCAGGCAGACCGGGTTCGGCTCGGTGATGATGATCACCTACGCGGCGAACGCGCTGTCGATCTCCGTGCCCTTCGCCGGCGCCGAACTGGCCATGGTCTACTCCTACCGCCAGTTCCGCCGGCATGGCGTCGATGCCGCGACCACCGGATGGACGCTCGCCGTGTCGGCAATTTTCTCGACGTCCGCCCTCGCCTTCCTCTTGGCGGTAGGCGCGCTGACCGGCTCGGCGTCGCTGGCCAGCGCGGCCGGCCTGGCCGGCGCGGTGCTGTTCATCCTGCCGGGCACCGCGGTCCTGCTCGCGTTGCGGTACCAGTACGTCCGCGCGCTGCTGCACCGGGTCATTGCCTGGCTCGTCGACCTGTCCCGGCGGATCTTCGGCGGGCCGGCCCAGGGCGTGACCGGGCTCGACGGGTTCCTGGACCGGGTGGCGAGCATCAGGATGCCCTGGCTCAGGTACGCGGAGGTGTTCGGCCTGGCCGTGCTGAACTGGGCCGCGGACTGCACGGCGCTGGCCTGCGCGATCCAGGCCATGGGCCTGCACGTCCCGTGGGACAACCTGCTGCTGGTGTACGGGGCCGGCGCCGCGGTCGGCAGCACCGGCATCACGCCGGGCGGATTCGCCCTCGTCGAGCTCGCCCTGACCGCGGCGCTTACCGCCAGCGGACTGCCACGATCACCGGCGCTCGCGGCGGTGCTCGCCTACCGTCTGGTCAACTTCTGGCTGGTGCTGATCGTCGGCTGGGTCCTGATGGCCGTCCTCACCCACCGGCGGGTAGCACCAGGTGACGGCCACTCTCCCGGCGCCGGCGGTTAACGTGCGCGCACCGGAGGCAGCGGCAGAAGCGGTCACTGTCGCCGCGCTGGAAGCCGATCCTCATCCGGTGCTCGCGCGCCTGCCGCCTGGGCGAGGTCATCGCGGCGGGACAGGGTTCTTCGCTGCTGGCCCGGGTGACCGGCCCGCTGACCGAGCCCGAGGCCATCTCCAACGCCGCCGTCTTGCTGTTCGGCGGCATCGAGACGACCGAGGGCATGATCGCCAACGCCGTGCTGCACCTCCTGTCCCACCCGGCCGCACTCGAGCTGATCCGCAACGACCCCGGCCTGCTCCCCGCCGCGATCGAGGAATCGCTCCGCCTCGAGCCCGCCGCGGCCGTCGTCGACCGGTTCGCGACCGCCGCCACGCGCCTGGCCGGCGCCCCCATCCGGGCCGGTGACCAGGTGACGGTGTCCATCGCCGCGGCCAACCGCGACCCCGCGGTCTTTCCCGGCCCGGACACCTTCGACGTCCGGCGCCCCAATGCCGCCCGGCACCTGGCCTTCGCCCATGGCCCGCATTTCTGCATCGGCGCCCACCTGGCCCGCCTCGAAGCCCAGGTGGCGGTCGGCACGCTGCTGCAGCGCCTGCCCCGGCTGCGGCTGGACCCGCGGTACGACAGCGCGCCGCGCGGCCTGGTCTTCCGCAAGCCGCCGGATCTTTACGCGCGCTGGGAGCCCCAGGGCCGCGCCGGATAACTCTGTAACGGCGGGCGGCAGGCGGCTTCAGCTGGGCGGGCGCATCGCGTACAGCGTCGAGGCCTGGCGGGAGCGGGCCCGTCCGGCGTCCTTCATCAGGGCGAACAACAGAAGCGTCATGCCCACGACGGAGGAGGCTTCTTGCATCCCGCCGCTGAGCAAGTTGAAACCGAGAACCTCCACACCGAAACCGCCGAGGCCGACAACGAACCGCCAGCGCAGACGCGCGGCCTGGGCCAGGCGGATCACCGCGATGACCGCGAGCAGCGCGCCGATCCGCACGCCCCGCAGCCGCCGCGGGCGGCGGACGGGCGGCCCGGGCTCCTGGCGGCCGGGCCGGTGAATCGGGGCCCGGGCGCTCATAATGATCACGCGTCCGCGCCGCGATCGCCGTCTCATGTCAGGCCGAGGTGCATATGAGCTGTTACCCTCCGGGTCAGTCGTACGGTAAATCCACCGTAGGCTCGCAGGAGCCGATGTTCAATCCGCAGGCACCGGTTCAAGCGGTGCCGGCGAAACCCGGGAGGCGCTATGCCGAGCGAAGATTCCGACGAGTTCGCCGAGCAGTTCCATCGGGACCGCCGGGAGCACGGGGGCGCGTCGGAGCACCTGGACGACGACCAGCTCGCCCGGCTGACCGAGGAAGAGCGCGTCGCCGCCGGCCTCGACGCCTACGACCCGGACGAGGTGCCGCCGGCCACGGACACGCCGCCGCAGCCGCAGGACATCACCCAGACCGAGCAGTACCAGGAGGAACGGGCCGAGGAGCGGCGCCAGTACGACAAGGGCGAGCTGCGCGTCCGCGGCGAACGCGACGACCCGTACCCGCCCACCCGGTACGAGTGACCGGCCGCTACCGCGTGCTGGCCGCTACCGCGTGATGGCCGCCGGGGCCACGGCGAGGGACACGCTGGCCTCGGCGGTGTAGACCAGGAACGTCAGCGACTCCTGGAAGTACAGGCGCACGCTGTCCTCGTCGTGTGACAGGTAGCCGATCGACAGGTCCTGGCCCAGCCGCAGCTCGAAATCGCCGCCGCGGGTGGACAGCAGGAACGCCCCGTCGATGGCCGGCGCCCAGATGATCTCGCCGTCGATCACCCGGGCCAGGTGCTCTCGGATCGGATAGCCGTGATCGGCGGTCTCGCTCACCATGGTGTAGGCCTCAGCCGACAGCAGCAGCGAGAACGGCCCGCCGACGCCGGCCAGCCGGAGCGCGCTCACCGCCTGGCTGACCGCGTTCGGGTAATCGCTAGCCTCGGCCGGCAGGATGAGCGCCGGGTTAGACGAGCTCTCGCGAAGACCGGTGATCCCCGCGGCCGCGTACCCCTCGAAGACCGCCCGGTCCTCGGCGAAGGCGATCTTCTTGGCCGCGTCCTTGACCGGCTGCCAGTCCGGGTCCTGCGCGCCGCGCTCGACATCGTCGACATCGCCCCGGTTCACCGTGAACGGGACCCGGAGCTGGACCAGCGGCTGGGACGTGCGCAGCCGGGCGCTGACGCCGTCCGCGGGGGCTTCGATGTCGCTGAGGTGGCCGGTGTTCACGCTGGCCAGCCGGGGACCATCGGGTCCGGCCAGGTCGACCACCCGCCGCGCGGCGACGTTCTGCTCGAAGGTACGGCGCGCCTCGGTTTCGATGTCCGCCCAGGCGGCATCGGAGATCGGAGCGAGTTCGCGGTGCAGGTTGTTCATGACTCTAGGTGCTCCTCTTCAAGCTGCCGATGCCCAGGGAACCGGTATCCGCAGGACCCGCAGAACCGGTATTGGCGGAACCGGGATTCGCCGGACCGCCGGAATCCGGCGCGCCGGGGGGATCCGGGAGGTCGTCAAGGAAGTCCGCCGACGGGGCGAAGTACAGGCTTCCGGTGACGGCCACCGAAAAATCAAGGATGCGGTCGTAGTTACCTGGGGGGCTGCCGATAAACATGTTGACCAGCATCTGCTCGGTGACGCTCGGCGTGCCGGCGTAGGCGATGTAGTACGTGCCGAACTCCCCGCGCCCCACCTCGCCGAACGGCATGTTCGCCCGCATGATCGACTGCTCTTGCCCGTCCGGGCCGACGATCGTGTTCAGGGCGACATGGGAGTTGGCCGGCTTGACGTCGTCGGCCATCTCGATGTCGGACAGCTTGGAGCGCCCGATCGCCTTCTCCTGGTCCTCGGTGGTCAGGGCGTTCCAGGCCGCCAGGTCGTGCAGGTATTTCTGCACGATGACGTAGCTGCCGCCGGCGAAGCCGGGATCTTCGTCGCCGGTCAGGGCCGCTTCCCCCGCCTCCCGGCCGACCGGGTTCTCGGTTCCGTCGACGAATCCGAGCAGGTCACGCTCGTCGAAAAATCTGAACCCGTGCACCTCATCCACCACCGTGACCGCCCCGGCCAGCCTGCTCATGACCTGGGTCACGAACTCGAAGCACAGGTCCATCCGCTCGTGCCGGACGTGGAAGAGCAGATCTCCCGGCGTGGACACGGCGCGGTGCACGCTTCCGCTCAGTTCGCGGAACGGGTGCAGCTCGGCCGGACGCGGCCCGCCGAACAGGCGGTCCCACGCCCGCGACCCGACCCCGGCCACGCAGGCCATCGGGGCGCCGGGATTGCGGAAGCCGACCGCCCGCTGCAGGCCGGCCCAGTCGCTGAGCAGGTCCCTGGTCGCTGCCTCGCCGCCGGGATTGATCGTCAGCACCAGGAAAATCGCGGCCGCGGTGAGCGGGGCGAGCACCGGCTGCGGCTCAGGCTCGGGCAGCGGCCGCGCGAGGGAAGGAACCTGTGACCACTCCGTCACGTCCCCGCCCTCCTCTCCTACGCGGTAACCGCAGCGACGCTTCGTCGCGGGATCCAAGCCTGCCATACGAGAGGTAGCCGGACGCAGGCACCACGACTCGTTCGGCCGGAAATAGATTTTGACCTGCTTTGCGGGCCTACATCCAGCCGCGTTTCTTGAACAGGATGAGCAGGCCGGCGACGGCCGCGAGCTCGGTGCCGACGCCGAAGATGAGGAAAGCGGTCAGGGAGCCTATGTGGTTCACCAGCCAGCCGAGGTTCTGGCCGAAGAACCCGGTCAGGAACGACAGCGGCAGGAACACGGTGGCGATGATCGTCAGCTGCTTCATCTGGTCGTTGAGCCGGTTCGACACCATCGACATGTAGGCCTCCAGCGACCCGCCGAGCAGGTCGCGGTAGCTGTCCACCAAGTCGCTGATCCGGATCAGGTGGTCATACAGGTCACGGACATAGCGTTCGGTCTCTGAGGTCATGCCCGGGATGGGGATCACCTGCGTGACCATCGAGGACACCATGTCCCGCTGCGGCGTGACCAGCTTGCGCATGTCCACCAGCTGGCGCTTCAGCGCGAACAGCGCGGAGAGCTGTTCCTGCTTGGGACTCACGAAGATCTCGTCCTGCAGGTCGTCGATGCGGTCGTCGAGCGCGGCCAGGTACGGGAACATGCTGTCCACCAGGGCGTCTAGCATGCGGTAGAGGGCGACCAGGCGCCGGTTCGTCGGTACCCGGGTCAGGGCGGTGCAGGCGTTCCCGATGGCCGGCACGGCTTCGCGGTGCACGGTGACCAGGAAGTGCTCGGCGTAGAACGCGTGCACCTCGGCCAGCGGCTGGTCCAGGCCTTGCGCCCCGTAAGCCACCAGGGACACGAAATCGTCGTAGTCCTCGATCTTGGGCCGCTGGTTGAACTCCTGCGCGTCCTCGATCGCGAGCGGGTGGAGCTTGAACACCTCGCGCAGCAGGGCGATCGTGTCCGGACCCGTGTCCGCCAGGTCGAGCCAGAGCAGGTCATCCTCCTTCAGGGCGCGTTCGATGTTCGGGCGCGTGACCTCGTCCGTCAGGCAGTTCGAGAGAATCAGGTGTCCTTGCACGGGTCCATGGTGTCAAAGCCGTTCCGGCCGCCGTCACTAGACTGGGCCTTCATGAGCACCGAGCCCCCCGCCGAGNNCCCTCGGCTAAGCAGATCCCCAGCCAGCGCACCTTCCACGGAGACACCGTCACCGACGAGTACGCCTGGCTGGCCGACAAGGGCGACCCGGACACGATCGACTACCTGCAGGCCGAGAACGCCTACACCGAGGCGGTCACGGGCGGCCTGGACCCGCTCGCGGATCAGATCTTCGAGGAGATCAAGGCGCGCACCCAGGAGAGCGACCTGTCCGTACCGGTCCGCAAGGGCGGCTGGTGGCACTACTCCAGGACCGTCGAGGGCAAGCAGTACGCGGTGTACTGCCGCCGCGCCGTGGCGCCCGGCGAGATCATCCCGCCGATGGCCGCCGACGGCCAGCCGCTGGAGGGAGAGGAAGAGCTCCTCGACGGCAACGAGCTCGCCGCCGGCCATGAGTTCTTCTCCCTCGGCGCGTTCCGGCTGAGCCCGGATCAGGGCCGGCTCGCCTACTCGACCGACTTCTCGGGCAACGAGCGGTTCACGATCAGGATCAAGGACCTGACCACCGGTGACACGCTCCCGGACGAGATCCCGGACACCTTCGCCGGGTGCGCCTGGTCCGGCGACGGCTCCGTCCTGTTCTACGTGACCGTCAATGACGCCTGGCGGCCCTACCGGGTGTGGCGGCACCAGGTCGGCACGCCGACGGCTCAGGACACGCTGGTCTTCGAGGAGGCCGACGAGCGCTTCAACGTCTACGTGGGCCTGACCCGCAGCGAGCGCTTCCTGATGATCAAGAGCGCCAGCGTGCTCACCACCGAGGTGCTGCTACTGGACGCCTCGACGCCGACCGGGGAGTTCACCGCCGTGGCCCCGCGCCGGCAGGGCGTGGACTACGACGTGGAGGACGCCGGGGACCAGCTGCTCATCCTGCACAACGACGGCGCGGAGAACTTCGAGATCGCGACCGCGCCCGTCACCGACCCCGCGGCCTGGACGCCGCTGGTCCCGCACCGGGCCGACACCCGGCTGCTCGGCGTGGACGCGTTCGCGGACTTCATCGTCGTGTACTTGCGGCGTGACGGGCTGACCGGGCTCAGGGTGCTGCGCCGGGACGGCACCAGCCCGGACGGGACCGGCTCGGACGG
>PMOU01000638.1 GCA_003161205.1 Actinomycetota bacterium
GGCCCCCGCCGCCGCCTGGTCTCGCTCGTGCTGACCGAACCGGACACCATGATCTGGGGCGGCGAGCTGGTGCTGCGGGACGGGATCGCCGTCGGCCAGGTGACCTCGGGCGCCTGGGGCGAAGCCGTCGGCGGCTGCGTCGGCCTGGCCTACGTCCAGGGAGCCCCCGACGTCGTCCGGACCGGCGCCTATCAGGTGAACGTAGGCGGCCGCCTGCATGCGGCCACCGTCCACCTGCGCCCCCCGTTCGACCCGGCGGGGGACCGGATCAAGGGCCGTTACCGGCCGGCCGGGATGACCTGAACCGCTCCGTTCGGGATAAAAAATCTGAATTATCCCGAACGGAGCGTGCCCTCTGCTTCCCGTCACACCTTTATGCCGGGATGATGCTCAGCCCTTGACGAACGATGTCAGCTCCTGCTTGCTGGTGACGCCCTGAGTGGACCCGTCGATGCTGAGGATCTCCGTCTGGACCGGACCGACGCCATTGGCCAGCCAGGTCTTGATCTCGGTGTCCAGGCTGATTCCGTCGAATTTCTCGGTCTCGAGCATGTTCACGACGGTGGCGCTGTAGGTGCCGGCCGGGACCGTGACCGACTGGGTGCCGCCGCCCGTGGCCGTGACGTGCGTGGTGACCGTCTGCGTCTTCCCATCGACCGTGAACTCGATCGTCAGCGTGCTGTGGTGAGCCTGGCCGCTCGCCAGCTCGGCGGCCGATGGCCAGTAAAGGTTGCCGGAGACGAGCTTGACCGAGACGCCGGATCCGGCGGAGTCGAACTCGCTAAACGGGAGCGTGATCTGTCCGTTCGGCTCGAAGATGTAGGAATAGTGTGAACTGGTGGTCGTGCCATTGTCCTTGAAGGTGGTGTCCATCAGCACCTGCTGACCGGACGAGACCTGCGTCACCGACGCGATCTTGTTCTCCGACGTGGTGCCGTTCGTGTCGCTGTAGGTCCAGGTGTCACCCGTCGTGGTCGGGAAGGGCAGGGACGCCGACGACACCGTCGATGCGGACCCGGTGGAGCTGGTGCCGGCCGAATGCGTGGCGGCGGCCGACTGCGTGGCGGACGCGTTCGATCCGCCGGAGGGACCGCATCCCGTCAGGATCAGCCCCCCGGCGGCGGTCAGTGCCGTGATCGCAATCGCCGTCCGGCGTGAATCTTTAGCCATGTTGTGACAACCCCAAATCGTGGCGTAGCGGAATAGTGCGGGATGGCATGGACTGCAGCCAGACAGAACCGGGTCCGGACAGGACGGCCAGCAGGCGGGCGTCGCCGACCTGGCGGCCGGCCGATTCTGCCAGCTCGGTGATCTGAACGGCTACTGACGCATCGGACATGCCGATGTGCCAGGGATGAGTACGCAGGGAAACGCCGGCCGGCAGGTCGCGCCGGACGACGTCGCCGGACAGTTCGACCCAGGCGCGGCCGGCGCCGCTGATGCGTCGCAGGACGAATTCTCCTCCGACCGGGCCCGGGGTTCTCAGTGACTGCCGGAAACCGGTGCTGAGCTCGATTCCCGGCGTTCCGGCCAGGAAGGCGCGGCGGTGCACCATGAACTCGCGTCCCGGCGTCACCTCCACGGACAAGATGGCCCCGGGCCGCCGGGACGCGAATGCGACCGTCCCGGCCTCGGCTTTGGCCAGGTAGGCGCTCATCCCGGCCTGGCCAGCCGCCAGCTGGTCCGCCATCTGGATCGAGTCCGTCATCCAGGCGAACTCGCCCGTGGCGGCGACGACGCTCTCACCCGGCTCAAGGGAGATAGACAGAACAGGCTGCGTCGAGCCGAGCAGCTGATCGTGCACCGGTATCTCCCGTGAAAGATGATGATGACCCTGCACCTTTGTATCCGGATCGCGGCACCGGCCGAATCGCGGCAACCATGTAACTTGTCCCGCGGCCACGGCCAACCGGGCTATAACACGGTGGCCCAGAACACGCCGGCTCAGAACCCGCCGGGCTCAGCGGGCGGGCGACAGCTGTCCGCCCAGCCCGTTTTCCAGGGCGAACCTGGCCGCATCGACGCGGCCGCCCAGGCCGAGGTTGCGGTAAACGGTGGCGAGGTGGCGCTCGACGGTGGCGGTGCTCAGGTAGAGCTCGGCCGCGATCTGCTTGTTGCTCAGCCCGGCNNTCGCCGGGGCCAGCGGCGCCTGGCCGGCCACGTCGGGGCCACTGACCTCGGCGAGGGCCGCCTCCGCCTCCGCCAGCCGCTGCGGGTTGCCGAGCTTAGCCGCCAGCGCCCGCGCGGCGCGCAGCCGCTCGAAAGCGGCGTCGTGATCCCCGGACCGCGCGTGCACCCGGCCCAGCCCGATCATCGCCTGGATCACGTCGTGCGGATGGCCGCCGGCCTGCGAGGCGGCGATCGCCGCCGCGAACCGCTCAGCGGCCAGCGGCCAGTCCCGCCGGTGCGTGGCGAGCGCCCCCTGGTTGCAGGCGATGGTGCCGATCAGCTGCGGGTTCGTTCCGGCCAGCCGGGCGCCCTCGGCCAGGACCGTCTCGGCCCGGTCCCACTGGCCGGTCCTGATCAGCACGTCCGCCAGGTTCGCCAGGCCGATGGCGATGGACCGCTGCTCACCGAACTCCCGCTTGATGGCCAGCGCCTCCTCGAACAGCTCCAGCGCGCGGTCCAGGTTGCCGTCGTCCAGCTCGAGCAGCGCCAGGTTATTCATCGCCGCCGTCATACCCCGCCGGTCGCCAAGCTCGGCGCGCAGTTCCATCGCCCGCTCGAAGCCGCGCCTGGCCTCCTCGTGATTGCCGAGGTAACGGTTCGCGGAGCCGATGACGGTGGCGGCCAGCGTCATCCGCAGTTTCTCCTCGACCGGGCCGAAGATCGT
>PMOU01000348.1 GCA_003161205.1 Actinomycetota bacterium
TCTCCTGGTCACCGGTTCACACCGCCAGGCTCGTGCCCTCAGCCGCCACGATGACGGGAACCGGGGACGTCGCGAACCGCTGCGCCAGCCGGTCGAGCTCGTCGTCGGTGCGGTCCGGGTGATGGTGGAACAGCACCACCTGCCGGGCTCCGGCGTGCCCGGCCAGGGCCACCGCGTAGTCGGCGGCGGCGTGGCCGAACGCGGCCATGGCCGGCACCTCTTCGAGGAGCAGCTGCGCATCGTGCACCACCACGTCCGCTCCGGCGGCGAGCTCGAGGGCGGCGGCGTGATACTCGCCCCACCCGTCGGGACCCGGCCCCAGCGCCGTCGGGCAGTGGTCGGTGATGTACGCCACGGCCGAACGTCCGTCGCTGACCCGGTACCCGAGCGTCCTGCCCCCCTTGTGCGGGATCTCCCGAGCCTGGATCGTGAACCCGTCACTGCCGAACTCCCCTGGTGACAGCGAGCCGAAGCTCCAGTCGCCGCGAAGCTGGCCCGGGCGGATCGGGAAATGGGGCGGTGACATCGCCCGGCCGAGCACCTCTTCCGCGCTGGTCCCGTCCTGCTGATCCGGCAGCCACAGCCGGACCCTGGCGTCGTCGCGATCCCCGGCCCGGAAGAAGGGCAGCCCCTGCACATGATCCCAGTGCAGGTGCGTGAGCAGGATCGTCCCGGTGAAGGGCTGCCCGGCCAGCAACGCGGTCACCCGGCGGATTCCCGTGCCGGCGTCGAGGATGAGGCTGGGCGGCGCGCCATCGTCATGCGCCAAGGCCACGGATGAGGTGTTGCCGCCATAACGGACGAACTCCGCGCCGGGAGCTGGGGTCGATCCGCGAACTCCGCAGAAGTGCAGCCGCACCGGTCAAGCCTAGCGGCGGCGGCAGCCGGTCCTCGCCGCAGATTCGATAGAATGATGGTGCGCCCAAGGGCTCCGCTTCGCCGTCGTCTTCCAGTTCGTGCGCAGGCCCAGAAATGTCAGTGAGTACCGCTATGTTTTGCGTGGGGGCATCTCGGGCGATAGGAAAGGCTCTTGGTCACGTACGAGGCTAGGGACGGGCTGTCCCGGCGAGCGGGTGAACAGCGGCGGGCCGAGCTCGGCGCGTTCTTGAAGGCACGCCGGGCCCAGCTCAGCCCGGGCGATTTCGGCTTGCCGCGGGGTTCGCGACGGCGCACGCCTGGGCTGCGCCGTGAGGAGGTCGCGCTCCTGGCCGGCGTCGGCGTCACCTGGTACACCTGGCTCGAGCAGGGCCGCCAGATCAACGCCAGCACGCAGGTGCTGGATGCGGTGGCCCGTACGCTCCGGCTTGACCGGGTTGAGCGGGAGCACCTGTACCGGCTGGCCGAGGCGACGCCGCTGCGTAGCGAGGGCGGTCTGATGACGGTGCCGGACGCCATCCTCGAGATCGTGCACTCGCTCGAACCGCTGCCGGCGATCTTGATGAACAGCCGGTTCGACATCCTGCTGTCGAACGATGCGCATGAGGAACTGTTCTGGGAATGGCACTCGATGCCCTGCGTCCACAAGAACACGCTGTGGTGCTGCATCACCGAGCCATCGGCCCGTAGTAAGTTCCCCGAGTATGACAAACAGGTCCGCTATATGGTGGCGCGGCTGCGCTCCGCCTACAGCAGGTATCTCGGCGACCAGGACTGGGAGGAGGACATCCGCCGGCTGGCCAGCCTGAGCCGTGAGTTCGCCGAGTTGTGGGCGCGGCACGAGGTGGCCGATCCGGAGCCGCGGCGGCTCACCTACCTGCATCCGGACGCCGGGGTGCTGAGCCTGGCTGTCAGCGAGCTCAACGTGCCGGACATGCCGGACGCGCGCATCATGGTGTACACGCCGCACGACGACGAGACCCGGGCCAAGATGCCGCTGACCCGCAGGACGGAGCGGGCGGCATCCGCCGTTATCTGACCTGCCGCCGGGCTCGCCGCACAGCCTAGGTCATGCGTTAAATCCTGCCCGTAGATCTTGTATACAGGCGTACCGTGAAGTCACTTAGTGAAGGGATGTAGGTGGCCAGAGAATACGAGCAGCGGGTACCCGAGGGGGTCGATGTCAGCCGGCCGAGCATCGCCCGGATTTACGACTACCTGCTATTCGGCAAGGACAATTTCGCCGTCGACCGCGCCGCGGCCGAGGCGCTGATGCAATCCCGGCTCGACCCGAGACGGCTGTCCCTGGCCAACCGCGGCTTCCTCTTCCGTGCGGTGCGCTTCCTCGCCCAGCAGGGCATCTCGCAGTACCTCGACCTGGGCAGCGGCCTGCCCACGTCGCCGAGCGTGCACGAGGTCGCCCGCGACGTCCTCCCAGACGCTCGCGTCGTCTACGTCGACCATGATCCGATGGTGGTGGCGCACAACGACGCCCTGCTGGCCAAGCGGGACGGCGTGGTCACCATCCGTGCGGACGTGCGCGATCCGGACGCCGTGCTCGGCGATGACAAACTCGCCCGCTGCCTCGACTTCAGCCAGCCCGTCGCGGTGCTGCTGCTGAGCGTGCTGCATTTCATCAGCCTGGACGAGGACGCTCCCGGGATCGTCGCGAGGTTCCGCGACCGGATGGCGCCGGGCAGCTACCTGGCTATCTCGATTGGCACCTCGGAAGGTGCCGACCCGGAGATGCTCGCCGAGGCGACGCAGACCTACGCGGGCGCGCGGATGCCTTTCACGCTCAGGTCGCACGCTCAGATCATGGAGCTCTTCAAGGGCTTCGACCTCGTCGAGCCGGGCCTGGTCAGCTTGCCGGAATGGCGCCCCGACGTCAGCACCGACCGCACGCCGCTGCGGGGACCCACCGTGGGCGGAGCAGCCCGGCTGGCGGCGTGACGGCACCCCAGCGTCGCGGTCCGTCAGAACGCTAGTTGAGGAAGTAGCTGCTGCCACCCGACTCGGGGTTGGTGATCAGGGCGAGGACCGTTACCGTTCCGGCGTTGGCGAACTTGAGCCGGAGAAAAATGTCCTTGCCGTCGTGCATCGGGCCCGCCCCCGTGATCAGCAGGTGCTCGGTGTCGGGGTTGAAATGCGTCATCGAATCGGCCGGGAGCGCGATGTACGGCACGGTGTGCATGGTCAGGATGCTTCCGTGCCGCGCGACCGGAGCCCGCAGCTGCACCGTGCCGCCCACGCTGGTCGTCGCGGAGATCAGCCGGTCAGCCCGGCCGTTGTTGCGGATGTCCAGGTACGCGACGGTGGTGCCCGGTGTCGTCGGCTGCGGCACGTAAGCGCTGGCGACGGCGATGGACGATGAGGCGTTGGCCGCCGCGCACCCCGTCACCACGGGCGCCGCCAGCAGGACGGCGCCCGCGATGCCTAGTACCGACCTCAATCTGCGCATGGTCACAGGCTATCGTCAGCCGCGGTCGATAGCGGTGCCGAGGAGGCCGAGCGCGGGCGAGCCGAGGTCCAGCAGGGCTTTGTGGAAGCGCGGCAGCGTGAAGCCGGCTCCCCAGTCCTTCCTGGCCCGCTCGCGCAGCTTGAGCAGCTCGAGCTTGCCCCAGGTGTACCGGCCGTAGGTCGGGTCGAAGGTGGCGCGCCTGGCTTCGGATAGCGCGGCCGGACCGGACAGGTGCGTGTCCGCCTCGAACCTGCGCGCCGCGTCCTGGACCGACATCCCGGCGGTGTGCACGCCGATGGCGCACGCCAGCCGGGTCACGCGGACCAGCGCCTCCAGCCAGATCCCGATCGCGATCCGGGGATCGTCGGCGCCGAATCCTTCCTCCACGCACAGTTCCTCGCCGTAGTGCGCCCAGCCCTCGATGAACGCGCTGGACTGCAGGTTGCGCCGGACATCGGAGGTCAGCCGCCGCATCGCGCGACCATGGGAGAAGTGCCCGGGCGCTACCTCGTGCACGACGATACTGGGCAGCGTCGTGGCGCTGAATACCTCGAGCCATTCTTCTTGCTCACGCTCCGGCCAGGACTCATCTGGCGGCGTGATGTGGAACCAGGAAGGACCCTCCGGTTCGCCGGGCGCCGCCCAGGACAACATCGCCATCGCCCACCGCCGCGACTCGGGAGCCGGGCCGACGAGGCAGACACCGTCGTGATAGGGGACCAGGTCGTGCTCCCGGGTGAACGTGATGGCCCGCTCGGTCCAGAGCCGGGCCGCGTCGATCACGCCGGCCCCGTCCGGATGGTCGCGGACCAGCTCGCGGGCCACGTCGAGGGCCGGGCGGCCCGGCTCAAGGCGAGCGCACCCATCGGCCAGCAGGAAGTGCAGCCGGTCCCTTTCCGCGTCGGCCTGCTCAGCCAGGCTGTTCAGGTCGACCGGCATGGCCTCCGCGCTGCTCATCAGCGCGGTGAGTCCCGGGCCGCCCAGCGCGGGGTCAGGATCGCCGTTCGCCGCCGCCCGTTCCACGTGGGCGACCAGCCGCGCGAGCGCCGCGGCGGCTGCCTCGCGGACGGCCTCACTGGAACCAGAGCCGGTACCTGAAAGAGAGCCGGAGCCTGAGCCGGAGCCAGTATCGGATTGGGGACGGGCCGGTCCCGCGCTGAGTCCCGCCCCCAGGCCGCGCACGGCCCCCAGCAGCGCCCGGGCGACGGGCGCGCTGACCTGGTCGAGTGACTCGATGGCCGCGTCGGCCACCCGGGGCCAGGCGGCGAGATGCTCGGCCCGCGCGGCATCCCTGTCGGCCTGCGGAGCGTAGTCCCTGTCGTAGCAGACCAGGTCAAGCTCACCTAGATGCAGCAGCGGGTTACGGCGATGCAGCTCAAGCTCGGCGTAGACGACCCGTTTCTTTTCTTCCGCCGCGGCCAGCTGGGCCTCGTCGTAGGTGTCGGCGGCCGGCTCACCGGCCGCCCGTGCCTGCGCGAGGCGGGTGAGTCCGGCGCGGACGCCGGCCGGTGACAGGTCCTGCGGCGTGCCGTCGTATTCGTGCCGTCCGCTGTACTCACGCACTTCGGCCACGTCGAGGTCGCACACCGCACGCACCCGCGGGGAAAGGTCCATGGCCCAGACGGTACCTGACCTCAGGGCGTGGTTCCCTGGACCCCTCGGCCGGCCCGGACGGGCATGACCGTCAGCAGCGACGTACTCGCCGAAGAGCATGCGGGAAAGGACTGGTTCACGTAGATGGCCCCGGTATCTCCCGGCGCGAATACCCGCAGCCAGTGCGCCGTCACCGGCTGGCACGTCGACGCCGGGTAGTTGTCGGCGTCGGCGACCTGCAGCCAGGCGTGCGCCGCGCCACCCGCCGCGAGGCGGACCGTCTGCTTCCCGAACTGCGGGTCCCGCTGCGCCGCCGCCCCGATCTGGCGTCCGGTGTTGTCGTCGGCGGTGACGAAGGACATGCCGGGGTAGCCGTACATCCCGCAGGCCGAAGCCGAGGTGTTGGTGAAGTTGACCGGATAGTACGTGCTGCCCGCGGCGCCGCCCGCCTGGCCGACGTCAACGGTGATCCGCAGCGAGGCGGACCGGCAGGTCGCCAGGGCGCCGGTCTCCGGGGACGACGCGGTGGACATCGGCGTACCCGGCGTCGCGTGGCTTGAGGCGCCGGTATCGTGCGTCGTTGCGGCGGCCTGGGACGTGCTCGCCGAAGCGCAGGACGCCAGCAGGCCCGCTGCCGTCACCGCCGTCACCGCGGTCATCGCCAGCGGTGCGGCGCGCCGCCCGCGCCGCCCGCGGGCCCGGACGGCGGCCGGGGGAGTAGCCGGGGGGGTCGTGAGCATCAGCTAGTTACCTTTCGTAGTTGAGTGGTAGCAAAGAATAATCATCGAGTATGCCCACGCGTTCTGCCATCCGACACACAGGCGGGGCTGCCGTGGCCTGATGAGAAGATCGGGTCATGGGCGATATTCCCGAGTTCACGACCAGGCCGGAACTCATCGGCACGTTCGGCATGGTGGCCTCGACGCACTGGCTCGCCTCGGCCGCCGGGATGGCGGTGCTCGAGCACGGCGGTAACGCGTTCGACGCGGCCGCCGCCGCCGCGTTCGTACTGCAGGTCGCCGAACCGCACCTGAACGGCCTGGGCGGTGAGGTCCCGGTCATCGCCCATCACGCCGGCCGCGGCGAGACCTTCGTGCTCTGCGGCCAGGGGACCGCGCCGGCCGCGGCCACGCCGGAGGCTTTCGCTGCCCTCGGCCTTGATCTCGTGCCCGGCAGCGGGCTGCTCGCCGCCTGCGTGCCGGGAGCGTTCGGGGCGTGGATGCTGCTGCTGAAGGAGTACGGCACGCTCCGGCTCCGGGACGTGATGCGGTACGCGATCGGTTACGCCGCCCGCGGTTGCCCGCTGCTGCCCGCGGTCAGCGGGGCTATCGCCAGCGTGGCTGAGCTGTTCCGTGACTACTGGCCGAGTTCGGCCGAGGTCTACCTGCCCGGTGGCCAGGTGCCCGCGCCGGGCTCGCTCTTGGCCAACCCCGCGCTTGCCGCCACTTACCAGCGCATCGTCGACGAGGCGGAGGCGGCGAGCGCGGATCGCGACGAGCAGATCGAGGCGGCGAGGCGCGTCTACTACGAGGGCTTCGTCGCCGAGACGATCGCCGCTTACCTCGCCTCCACCGAGGTCATGGACGTCACCGGCCAGCGGCACCGGGGACTGCTCTCCTATGCGGACATGGCGGTCTGGCAGCCGCGATTCGAGGAACCCCTGACCTATGACGTCGGCGGCCTGACCGTATGCAAGACCAAGCCCTGGGGGCAGGGGCCGGTGTTCCTGCAGCAGCTCGCGCTCCTCGACGGCTTCGACCTGGCGGCCATGGGGCCGGGCAGCGCGGACTTCATCCACACCGTGACCGAATGCGCCAAGCTCGCGTTCGCCGACCGGGAGGCCTGGTACGGCGACCCTGACTTCACCGACGTGCCGGTCAAGACGCTGCTTTCCGCCGACTACGCCGACGCCAGGCGCCAGCTGGTCGGAGCCGAAGCGTCGGCGAGCCTGGTTCCCGGCGCCCCGGACGGCAGGCCGCCGCGGATGCCGGATTTCCTGACCCGCGGAACGGCCGGCTCTGACGATGCCAGCGCGGATCCGTTCGCAGACGTCCAGCGGCCCGCACCACGGCTGGACCCAGGCACCGGCGAGCCGACGATGCGCACCAGCGGCCCGGACTCCACCCCCGGAAGGCCCGGACCGGCCGCGTCGAGCTACCGTCCCGGCGACACCTGCCACCTCGATGTCGCCGACCGGTTCGGCAACATGGTGTCCGCCACGCCGAGCGGCGGCTGGCTGCAGTCCTCGCCGGTCATCCCCGGGCTCGGCTTCGGCCTGGGCACGCGGGCACAGATGTTCACCCTCACGCCCGGGCTGCCCGCCACGATCGCGCCGGGCAAACGGCCCAGGACCACGCTCACGCCGAGCCTCGCGCTGCGGGACGGTGAGCCGTACCTGGCGTTCGGCACGCCCGGCGGCGACCAGCAGGACCAGTGGTCGCTGCTGTTCTTCCTCAACCACCTGCACTTCGGGATGAACCTGCAGCAGGCGATCGACTTCCCGTCGTTCCACTC
>PMOU01000212.1:0-1457 GCA_003161205.1 Actinomycetota bacterium
GGCGCCTCGGCCTGCGGCGGCAGGACGCGGTGCCGGTTGGACTTCCACCGGCCGCCGCTCCAGCGGGCGAGCAGATCGCCGGTGTTGATGGTGAAGGCGCCCGGTTCGTAGGGCGCGTCCTCCCAGCCGTCCTGCTCGGTCCACACCTGCAGGCCGCCGCGGCCCGGCTCGCGGTCCAAGATGGTGACGGTGCCGAAGTCGGTATGCGGGCCGATCCGGAACTGGCCGGGTTCCGGCACGCCGGCCACCGCCACCGGCGGGTACCAGTTGATGTTCATCGTGTGCGTGGCGTGCCCGGTGTGCCGGGTGAAGAAGTCGTGCTCCAGGCCCAGCGCGGCCGCGCACAGCACCAGCAGCTCATCCGCCAGCGCGCGCATCCGGGCCAGGTAGGCGACGACCGCTGGCTCCAGCGCCGGGACCTGCGCCGGGTAGACGTTGGGCTGGAACCAGAACCGGTCGACTTCGGGGTCTCCGGTCGGGGCGTCCGCGCCGACCGCGAAGGACTCCTTCAGGTCCGGCGGGGTCGCCGTGCCCTCGGCGTAGCCGTTCGCCTCGACGCCGGGCGGCAGCCAGCCCCGCCCGCCGACGGTGACGGCATAGGGCTGCTTGGCCTCGCGCGGGAGCGCGAAGAACGCCCGGGCCTGAGCCCGGACCCGGGCCCGCAGCTCGTCCGGCACGTCGTGACCGGTGATCAGGAAGAAGCCCACGTCGCGGAGCGCGGCGTCGACCTCGGCGGCGACGGCGGCACGGGCCCTCTCGTCCCCGCTGAGCCAGGGTGAAAGGTCGATCACGGGCACTGACGACGGCATGACCTGGACTCCGATCTCGTGGCTCCGGCCCAGTTTCTCATAGCNNGGTGGGGCGGCGGGGTGGCCGGGAACGGCGGCCGGGGGGATCGGCAGCGGCCGGAGGGCCGGCCGGCGCGGGCCTTAAGCCTCTAGTGGCGGGACCAGGAGCACATGTTTGATTACAAAATGTGACCTAACGTCAGGAATCTAGCGCAAAGAGGCCGCTATGTCCGCATCGTCCACCGAGGCAGAAAAGCACCTCGAACACCTGCTCCACGTCAGGGACTTCGCGCCGCCGGCCGGATTCGCGGCCCAGGCGCAGGTGGCCGACCCGGCGGTGTACGAGCGGGCCGCGGCCGACCCGCAGGCCTGGTGGGCCGGCCAGGCCCGGCAGCGGCTGGACTGGGCCACCCCGTTCACGCAGGTGCTCGACGACAGCAACCCGCCGTTCTACCGGTGGTTCGCCGACGGCACGCTCAACGTCTCCTACAACTGCCTGGACCGGCACGTTCAGGCCGGCCACGGGGACCGGGTCGCCTTCTACTGGCACGGCGAGGAAGGCGAACAGCGGCAGCTGACCTACGCCGGGCTGCTCGCCGACGTGCAGCGGCTGGCGAACGGGCTGAAGGCCCGCGGCGTCACCAAGGGCGACGTGGTCGGGATCTACCT
>PMOU01000212.1:1556-3124 GCA_003161205.1 Actinomycetota bacterium
CTGCTGGCCAGCGCCGATCCCCACTGCCCGGCCGAGCCGGTGGAAGCCGAGCACCCCCTGTTCCTGCTGTACTCCTCCGGCTCCACCGCCAAGCCCAAGGGCATCGTGCACACCACCGGCGGGTACCTGACCGGCGTCACCGCCACCACCGCCATGGTGTTCGACCTGGACCCGGCCCGGGACGTCTTCTGGTGCACCGCCGACGCCGGCTGGATCACCGGCCACTCCTACGTCGTGTACGGCCCGATGGCCAACGGCTGCACCTCGGTGATGTTCGAAGGCGCACCGGACTACCCGGACAAGGACATCTGGTGGGACGTCATCGAGCGGTACCGCGTGTCCATCTTCTACACCGCGCCGACCGCCATCCGCGCCTGCATGAAATGGGGCGCCGAATACCCCGCCAAGCATGACCTGTCCTCGCTGCGGCTGCTCGGCACCGTGGGCGAGCCGATCAACCCCAAGGCCTGGCTGTGGTACCACACGGTCATCGGTGCCGAACGCTGCCCGATCGTCGACACCTGGTGGCAGACCGAGACCGGCGCCATCATGATCTCGCCGCTGCCCGGCATCACGTCGACCAAGCCGGGTTCGGCGACCCGCCCGCTGCCGGGGGTGGCCGCGGCGCTCTTCGACGAGGCGGGCCAGGAGATCGAGGTGGGCAGCGGCGTGCTGGTGCTGACGCAGCCGTGGCCCAGCATGCTCCGCGGCCTGTACCAGGACACCGACCGGTTCGTGCAGACCTACTTCAGCCAGTTCGGCCCGCGGGTCTACTTCGTGGGCGACGGCGCCCGGCGCGACGAGGACGGCTACTACTGGATCACCGGGCGGATCGACGACGTCATCAACGTCTCGGGCCACCGGCTGTCCACCGCCGAGGTCGAGTCCGCGCTGGTGGCGCACCCGGTGGTCGCCGAGGCCGCGGTCATCGCGGTCAGCGACGAGCTCACCGGGCAGGCCATCGTCGCCTACGTCACGCTGCGGTCCGGCACCCCCGCCGAGCCCGCGCTGAAAGAGGCGCTGCGACAGCACGTCGCGATGCGGATCGGCAAGCTCGCCCGGCCCAAACGGATCATCTGGGCCGACGACGTGCCCAAGACCCGGTCCGGCAAGATCATGCGCAGGCTGCTGCGCGACATCGCGGAGGGCCGCAATCCCGGCGACGCCACCACCCTTCGCGACCCGTCCGTGCTGGCCAGCCTGCAACAGGCCAGCACGCAAGACGACTCCGAATCCCCAGGCGCGCCGGAGACAGGAAACACACGATGACAACCTTCCTTCAGGCGCTCGAGCACCCGCGCCCGGCCCGGCCCGGCCCGGTTCAGGGCCGGACGGCGCTGGTCACCGGCGGCACCCGCGGCATCGGCGCGGCCATCTGCCGTGAGCTCGCTGAGCAGGGCGCGAACATCGCGGCCGGCTTCTGGCACGATCACGAGGCCGCGGAGAAGTTCCTGGCCGATACCACCGCTGAATATCCGGATCGCCATATCACCGCGCACGAGGGCAACATCGGCAACGCCGACGACTGCCGCCGGGTGCTGCACGAGGCGATCAGCCTGCACGGCCGG
>PMOU01000212.1:3153-4187 GCA_003161205.1 Actinomycetota bacterium
GAGCACATGATCGAGCGCGGCACCGGCCGGATCATCAACATGTCCTCGGCCATCGGGGAGACCGGCAATATCGGCCAGGTGAACTACGCCGCGTCTAAGTCCGGCCTGTTCGGCCTGACCAAGTCGCTGGCCCGGGAGACGCTGTTCCAGCTCCAGCGGGCCCAGCGCCCGGTCGGGGACGGGATCGGCCTCACCGTCAACGCGGTCACCCCCGGCTACATCGCCACCGACATGATGGCCACCATCCCGGACAAGGTCATGGAGCGGCTCCGGACCCAGATCCCGGTCGGCCGTCTCGGCACGCCGGAGGAGATCGCCCGCGTGGTCGCCTTCCTGGCGGCCGACGCATCCGCCTACATCACCGGGCAGATCTGGGCCGTCAACGGCGGACTGGACATGTGAGGAACAGATCGTGGAACCAGGACTCTCGGGCCCCTGCGGCCCCTCGGGACCCGCTATTCACTCCCGTACCGGGAGCGGGGGCTTCGGGTGCTGGCACGGTTGCGTTTCCCATCGAAGGAGCGTCAGATGGTGGACATGAACGCACACGAGACAGCGTGGCAGGCCGGGGAGTCCGCGGCGGCGGTACTGGGTCCCGAGGCCGACATGCTCGCCTCGGCGGATGCGGCGGGCCTAGGCGCATCGACGATGTCGGTCATGCAGCGGGCCGCCGGTCACCCGGCCGCGGCCGCCGCGGCCTGGATGCGGTACGGGGCGAGCCTGGCGCTGGCCGGGCCGGTCGCCGCGGCCCGCTGGCTCGGCGTGGACGCGCCGCCGCCGGTCCCGGTGCCCGAGCGCGACAAGCGGTTCGCCGACCCGGCCTGGACCGGTAACCCGGCGTTCTTCGCCGTCCGCCAGGCCCACCTGGCCGCCTCCCGGCTGGTCATCGACCTGCTCGCGGCCGGAGCCGGAGACCCGGTCGACGACGCCAAGGCCGAGCTGGCGACCGGGTTCCTGCTCGACGCCCTCGCCCCGACCAACTTCCTGGCCACCAACCCGGCCGCGCTCAAACGCGCGCTGGAGACCGGCGGCGC
>PMOU01000047.1 GCA_003161205.1 Actinomycetota bacterium
CCGTTGGCGATGGCCAGGGTCACCGTGTCGGTGTTGTCCTCGGTGGCCACGTTGCCGTTGGCGTCCTGGATCGCCACCTCGACGGGGAACGTGCCCGTGCCGGTGGCCTGGATGTTCTGGCTCGCGCTGGGCTGACTGGTGAACGCGAGGCTGGTGGGGGCACTCGTCGCCGCGGTAAACGAACTGCCCGGCGCGCTCACCCAGTTAGCGAGGTCGGCCTCGACCTGGTAGCTGTAGGTGGTGCCCGCGGCCAGCCCGGTGTCGGTATCGGCGCAGTTTGTCCCGGTGATCGTGCCGCTGCAGGTCCCGTTGCCGATGGCCGTGAAGTTGGTGCACGAGGATCCGGTGCAGCGCAGGACGGTGTAGCCGGTCGGCGTGTAACCGGTGGGAGCGGTCCACTTGATCTGTACCGAGACGGGGGTCGCGGTGCCCTTCTGCTTGCCGGCAGTGGGCGCGGCCAGGGTGCCGGCCGCGGCCTGCGCGGGATTGGAGCTGTCGGTGGCCGACCAGTAGGCGAGCGACACCCCGGCCAGGACGAACAGCAGGCCCGCGACCGCTCCGGCGGTAAGCACCAGCCCGCGGGAGAACCGGAAGGCCAGGCGACGGCCCGGCTGGCCGGGCGAAGCTGGAGCGGGATCGCGGCGGTGCCCCGGAGAGTGCCGGGTCATCACTGCTGCACCGTGATCGTCACCGGGATGGAGAAGGTCGCTCCCTGGCAGCCGGGGGAGGACGCCGTGCTCATGGCGGCGGCCCCCGGCAGGTCAATCGCCGCGGTGCTATCGGGTGCGATGACGGTGCTGAGGCCAGTCTGGCTGGTGAACGTGACCCCCGTGGTCGTGCAGCCGGGATGGCCGCTGTCGGCGGTAATCGCCCCCGCGGTACCAGCCACGCTGACCAGGGTGACGGCGAAGCCGCCGGGGTTGGTCACCTTGAGGGTCACGTCCCCGGTGCCACCGGGCAGCAGCGGGGTGCTCGGGCTGACCGTGGCGGACGAGATCGAGACGGCCGCCACGGTCCCGACGCTGGCCGAGCCGGTACCCGTGCCGGCGCTGGTGAAGTACGCGTAGGCGGCGACCGAGGCCAGGCCGATGACAACGCAGCTGGCCAGCGCGATGAGCAGCAGTGAGCGGCGCCTCATCGCCCGGCCTTGATCCCCGAGTAGGTCAGGGTGAGCTTCGCGCCCCGGCAGGCGTCCTGGTTGGTGCCGGTGTCGATCATCTCGATAACCGGCCAGTCACCCGGGGGCACGCGGAGCGCCGATAGCGACACGGGAGTGCGCTGACGTGCTCGGATGGTGACGGCGCTGGTAAGGCCCTGGGCCACGGCGAAGTTCGACGACGTGCAACCGCGAGCGCGGCTGGTGATCGTGATGTCTCTGGCCGGGACGCCCCCGCTGGGAATGGTGATCGGCGCGGAGCCGGGGTTGGTGAAGGTCAGGTCGAGCCGCTGGCTGG
The DNA here is from genome assembly GCA_003161205.1 of Actinomycetota bacterium. Next base: position 1,455 of record PMOU01000047.1, read on the forward strand.
TGCCGGGATACAGCGGCATGGTGAGGCTCCCGCCGACGGCGAAGCTCTGCGCGGCGGCGCCGGTCCGCCAGCACTCGGTGACCGGTCCCATCCGCCCGGTCCGGCCGATGGCGTCGACGCCGAAGCAGGGCGGGCGCCCGGGGCTGGTGTACCTGGCGGAATTGGTGCGATCCGAGATGATCACCGGGGCGGCAGGCACCCTGATCGGCCCGGCGATCACCGGGACAGGATGGCGGACGGCCGCTAGGGGGCTGACCACGGAAAGCCCATGGGCGAAGACCGAGACAGGGACGACAGCCAGGACGCCGACGACCCGCGCACCTCGGGCCAGCGTCATGGCCGGGAACCTGAACATGCCATCTGCTCCCTAGAACCTGATCCTCGCGGTGAGCCCGCCGGGCGGGCGATCCCCTCCTGACCGCGGCCCGGGTCAGCTGACGGTCAGGGTCACGTCGGGGCTTTGGCCCGCGCAAGCGGTCTGGTCGTCCGAAGCGTCAGTTGGCATCGTCACCGTGACGGTGACCGTGACCGTGGCATTGGACCCGACGTTCGTGTGGATATGGGCGTCGGTGGTCACCGTAGCGTCGAACCAGTCCGCCTTGCAGTGGAGCACCTCGGTACCGCCATCGGTGATGTTGCCGTTGTCGCCGCTGGGGCTGTTCACGGTGGCGGTCGCGCTGGAGTACTGCTGGTCGCCGCTGCTGTCGTTGGTGACATTGAAGGTGATCACGGTGGACCCCGAGCCCGGGTAAATGGTACCGGACGAGGTGTCTTGGGCCACCGTCCAGCTGCCGGCGGAGCCAACGGTCGCCGAGCCGGTGCCCGACCCGGTCGAGGTGAAGTACGCGTAGGCCGCGCCGCCGCCCGCCAGCACCAGGACCGCGGTGATGCCGACGATGGCGATCCACCGCCTGGTGGCGAATAGCTTGCTCACTTGCTCTCCTTCGAGATTGTCCTGAATTCCCACCGGAACATCACGCTCTTTGCGCATCTGGCGGCCATAAGTATTGACGTGCCAGCAGGACGCATTGGTTTACCATCTCCGGGTCAAGCTTTTGCAACTATCGGCGGATGCCTGGCTCTTTCCATAGCAGATCCTGCATAAGCCCACTTAGGATGTCTGCCGTAATATCTGGGTGCGCCCGGGTAGCATTCTCCCGAATTCCGGATTACCGGGCGTTCTGCTATGGAAGTCCCCTGGCCAGCACGTCAGGCACGAGACAGCATGTTACTACGGCCAAAATTAGTGGTCGTGACGTTATTCAGATCGTGATGATTTGCTGCCGGGAATCGTGCATGAGGCGGCGGACAAGATGGGTGATAAGATCGCCATTCTTATACGGCGTAGAAACCCGCAAATGGCTCAGTCACGTCACATCCATGCACACCGCCGAACGTCGGCTAGCACAGGTATAAGTGTGACAGTAGGCCCGTTTTCACCGGGGCACGCGCGGGGAGCCGGCGATGCGGTCGAGCCAGTCGCCGAGCAGGGCGCGCTCGGCCGCGGTGAGCGCCGTGAGGCCGGGGAGCGCGGCGCGCAAGGTCACGGCCGCCGCCGCCGGGCCGGTGCTGGCGGCGGTGCCCACGTCGGTGAGGATGGTCGCGCAGACCGAATCCCACGCCGTGTCCGCGAGCGTGTCGTCGCGCTCGCCGGCGGCCTGGTCGATGAGGGTGAACACGACTCCGGTGCCGGCCGCCTGAATGAGCTCGACCGCCCGTCGCTCCGTCACCCGCAGGCGTCCCGCCTCGGCGACCCGGTGCACCCGGGCCTGCAGCACGCCGGCGCCGGTGGCGGCGGCGGCCCGGCCCTCCGGCGTGCGCAGCGCCGTGTGCATGAGCCGGAACAGTTCGGGGTTCGCGAGGCCGAAACCGACATGGAGCTCCCAGCCGGCCCGCAGGCTCTCGACCGGATCGGCATCCGCGTCGACAGGGGGCTTGCGCGCCACGTAGCTCGCGAACCCGTGCTCGACCAC
>PMOU01000469.1 GCA_003161205.1 Actinomycetota bacterium
GACCCGGTTCGCGTCCTGCTCAAGATCACCGGGGACTGGCAGAAGTTCACCGGGGAGCCGGGGGCCGAAGGCACGCTCCGCACGGCTGCGCCGCGCGAGGACAAGAAGGAGCGCTTCGAGGCCGCCGCCAAGGATAGCCAGGCCCGCAAGGAAGCCAAGGAAGACAAGGGCGGCAAGGCCGGGACACAGTCCAGGGCCACCAAGCCAGCCAAGGAAACGACGGCCAAGGACACCACGGCCAAGGAGACTCCAGCCAAGGAGACTCCGGCCAAGGACACCACCGCCAAGAGCTCCGCCAAGCAGGCAGCATCCGGCGAAGACAAGAGCGGTCAGCCCAAGGCCACGGACGCCAAGGCCACGGCCACGGACGCTAAGGCTACGGATGTCAAGGCAACAGAGGCCAAGGCCGACGCTCCTGCCGAGACCGTGAGCCAGGACGCACCGGCTGCTGACGCGGAGGTCTCGACGGATGAGTCAGGGAGCGGAGCCTGACGTGCTTGAGGAAGCCCTCGAGCACCTGGTGCGGGGCATTGTCGAGTTTCCCGACGACGTCCAGGTAGCCAGCAGGACACTGCGCCGAGGCAGCGTTCTTGAGGTGCGGGTGAATCCCGATGACCTCGGCAAGGTCATCGGCCGGGGCGGGCGTACCGCCAGGGCGCTGCGGACTGTGATCAATGCGCTGGCGTCCGACCGCTACGTTCGCGTCGACCTGCTGGACGCCAACGAGGTCCGATGACACGATGCGGCTGATTGTCGGCCGTATCGGCCGCCCGCACGGGGTCCGCGGTGAGGCAGTGATCGGGGTCAGGACGGATGAGCCTGACCTCCGTTTCGCCGTGGGCGCCGTGCTGGACGTCGACCGCTCCCTCCCCGCCGGGGAGGGAGCCGCGGCCAGCGGCCAGCTGACGGTCGCCTCGGTCCGCTGGCATTCCGGACAGCTCCTGGTCTCGTTCGACGGGATCACCGACCGGACCGCGGCCGGGGAGCTGACGGGCAGCTGGCTGAGCCTGGATTCGAGCCAGCTGCCGGAAAGCTCGGACCCGGACGAGTTCCGTGACTACGAGCTGATCGGCCTGTCGGTGCGCACATCGGCCGGTGATCCGGTCGGAGTAGTCACCGACGTGCTGCACTACGGCCAGGATCTGCTCGTGGTCAAGGCGGCGCCAGATAAGGCCCGCCCGGACCAGGCCGGCCCAGCTGAAGGCAGCACAGCTCAGGGCAGCACAGCTAAGGGCAGCACAGCTAAGTCCGCTGAGTACCTGGTGCCGTTCGTGAAGGCCATCGTCCCCGAGGTCGATGTCAGCGCCGGCGTTGTCGTCATCGACCCGCCGCCTGGCCTGATCGACCCCGTCGAGGCGGAATAATGGCCTGGCCGCTGGGCCCACTGCCCGTTCTGGATTAAAAAAAGGAGAGGGCGTGGCGCTTCGCATCGATATCGTGACGATCTTCCCCGAGTATTTCCAGAGCTCGCTGGGGGTCTCGCTGATCGGTAAGGCGGTGGCGCGGGGCGACATCGAGATCTGCGTGCACGACCTGCGCCGCTGGGCGACAGACGTGCACCGCACCGTGGATGACGTGCCGTTCGGCGGCGGTCCTGGCATGGTGATGAAACCGGACGTCTGGGGCGAGGCCCTGGACGAGATCATCGGGCCGGGTGGTGAGCAGGCCGCCCGGCTGGTCGTGCCGACGCCGAGCGGGGTTCCGTTCAGCCAGCAGATGGCGGCGCGTTACGCGGCGGGACCGCGGCTCATCTTCGCCTGCGGCCGGTATGAGGGCATCGACAGCCGGGTGGTCGATGAGATGCGGACGCGGATGGGCGTCGACGAGGTGAGCATCGGGGACTACGTGCTGGCCGGGGGCGAGGTGGCGGCGCTGGTCATGGTCGAGGCCGTGGGCCGGCTGCTGCCCGGCGTCCTGGGTAACGCCTGCTCGGCCACCGATGACTCGTTCGGCGGCGACGCGGACCCCGCTCAGGCCATGCGGGGGCTTCTCGAAGGTCCCGTGTACACCCGGCCGCGAGCCTGGCGGGACCGGGAGGTGCCGGAGATTCTGCTGTCCGGCAACCACGCCGCGATCGCCCGCTGGCGGCGCGACATGGCGTTGCGCCGGACTGCCGCCCACCGGGCGGATCTGGTCGCGGGGCTGCGGGACCTGGACTCCCATGACCGGCAGGTGCTCGCCGCGGCCGGGTACAGTGATAGCGACTCTCCGGTGGCCCTGGAGAGTCGAAGGGCCGGTGCCGCAGCTTCCGGAGATGGATTTCCGGCCAGTGAAGGTGGCCCTTCTGCTGCTGGCTTTCCGGTTAGCGGCCAAGATATGGCACACTGAAGTCCGCTGTCTTTACAGGCATGCGACCGGGGGCACCCCAGGATGCTCCCTGGCCCGAGCCGGCTGCTGCCCGGTGCCCGCACCCGACCACCACCGAGGAACCCTGTCATGCATACCGCGATTGCCGAAATCGAGCAGGCCCAGACCCGGTCTGACATCCCGCCCTTCAGGCCGGGAGACACGCTGAAGGTCCACGTCCGGGTCACCGAGGGAAACCGCTCGCGGATCCAGGTGTTCCAGGGTGTGGTTATCCGGCGGCAGGGTAGCGGGGCGCGCGAGACCTTTACCGTCCGCAAGGTCAGCTACGGCGTGGGCGTCGAGCGCACCTTCCCGGTGCACAGCCCGTCGCTGGACAAGATCGAGCCGGTCACCCGGGGCAAGGTCCGCCGGGCCAAGCTGTACTACCTGAGGGACCTGCGCGGCAAGGCGGCTCGTATCAAGGAGCGCCGCGACCAGACCGGCACCTGACGTGCCGGGGGGGCCGGCGACAGACGATCAGGATGATTCTGGCACGCTAGCGTCGGCTCGCACCGCAGAGCCAGCGCCGGACAAGAGCCGCAAAAGGGCTCCGGTTGCTAAGAAGAAGAAGAGCTTCTGGCGCGAGCTGCTCACGATTGTCGTGGCCGCTGCCATCCTCACCCTGCTGGTGAAGGCGTTCGTCGTTCAGGTGTACCGGATCCCGTCGGCGTCGATGGAGAACACGCTCCAGATCGGCGACCGGGTCCTGGTGAACAAGCTCATCTATCACTTCCGCGGCATCGACCGCGGCGACGTCGTGGTGTTCAGCGGGCAGGACTCGTGGGGGCCCGATGCCCCGGCCCCTTCGAGCGACCCGGTGGTGCGGGTTTTCGATGACGTGCTGTCGGACATCGGGCTGCACAGCAGCCAGACGTATTACATCAAGCGGGTGATCGGCCTTCCTGGCGACCAGGTGGCGTGCTGCACGGACGGGAAGGTCACGGTCAACGGGGTCCCGCTGAACGAGAGCTCCTATATCTACCCGGGCAATGCCCCGTCGGCCTTTGCGTTCAAGGCGACCGTGCCGGTCGGCTACGTCTGGGTGATGGGAGACCACCGGGGGGACTCAGACGATTCCCGCTACCACACGGGCGAACCGGGCGGCGGCGCGATACCGGAGAACGAGGTGGTCGGCCGGGCGTTCCTGATCATCTGGCCGCCCTCACAGATCAGCGATCTGCCCATTCCCTCCACCTTCGGCCAAGCGGCGCTGCACGCGGGCGCCGCGGGCGCCGCCGTGCTCCAGGTCGGCGGGGCCGCGGTCACCGCCGGTTCGGCCGCACTGAGCGTGGTGGCGGCGGTCCCGGTGGCCGGGACCGCGGGCGCGGCAGGAGTCATCAGCGCACCCTTGCTCCTCCTGCGCCGCCGCAGGCGCCGCCGCCGGGGCAGTGACCCGGGCGGCAGTGACCCGGCCGGCAGTGACCCGGCCGGTTCGCGACCCTAGGACCTGGCAGCGCCCGGACATGGGCACCGGATTCAGCTGGCCCCCGTTAGCCGCGGGCACGGTGACGTATCCGGAGGATAATCCCGGCCGGGATTAGCGGCCGGGCTCATGGCCGCATGGCTCCTTGCCGGGCTCGCGTGAGAGCCCTGGCCTTTGCGGCGAGATAAGGCTTACGTCCGCCATTTCCGGGGCTATCCGATGGGCGGGTGGCCGCTCGGGTGGGGCGGCAACGGCGCTAAGCTCAGGTGGATGACGGCGACGGCGCGGGTCTGTGCAGGCCGTCCAGGTCAGGTACGCGACATCGGCCCGCCGAGCGCGAGCGTGGTGGTCCTGGTACGCGATGAGGGTAAGCGGAAGGGGCACGGATGAGCAGCGCTGGCCGTGGCGTGACGCCTGGTGCTGAGCCAGACGCGGGCTCGGGTCAGGATGCCGCCTCCCAGGACGGGAGCGATGCCTTCAGCTCAGTCCCGGATCCCGAGACGGGCGAGCTCGGCGGAGAAGCCGCGGAAGGCGTCTCCGGCCCGGATGCGACGCCACCGCCGCCGGACGATAAAGACGGTAAAGCGGCTCCGGGACCGGGCTCTTCGGCGGGCGGTACCGGGCGCCGGACGGCGCCCCGGCGGCGGAGCGGCGGCCGGTTCCTGCGCGAGCTGGTGATCTTGATCGTGATCGCGCTGGTGATCGCGGTCGTGATCAAGACCTTTGCCATCCAGGCCTTCTTCATACCCTCAGGATCGATGGAGAATACGCTCGAGATTAATGACCGGGTCTTGGTCAATAAGATCGTTTATCACACCCGCAGCATTCACCGCGGCGACATCGTGGTCTTCAATGGCAATGGCTCATGGGGCCCGGGGGCCGTGCCCACGAACTCGAACGTCGTCGAGGAGTTCGCCAGCGGCTTTGCCAGTATGTTCGGTTTCGGGACCCCCGGCGATATTCTTGTCAAGCGGGTCATCGGGCTGCCCGGCGACCATGTGGCCTGCTGTAACGCCCAGGGCCGGGTCACGGTGAACGGCATACCGCTCACCGAGCAGTCCTACCTGTATCCCGGCGACGTCCCCTCGCAGATCAGGTTCAACATCGTCGTGCCGCCGGGCCGGCTGTGGGTGATGGGGGACCACCGGAGCATTTCCGATGACTCCAGGGATCATGAGGGCGATCCAGGCGGCGGCACGGTGCCGGAAAGCGCGGTGATCGGCCGGGCCTTCGTCATCATCTGGCCGGCCAGCCGGTGGCGGATCCTGCCCATCCCGGCCACCTTCGAGCAGCCGAAACTCAACGAGTCAAGTGCGGCCACGCCCGCTGGCACCACCCCGGGCAGCGCGAGCACGGCTGACCTGCTGTCCGCCCGGCTCGAGCCATCGAGCCCGGCTCTGCCGCTTTCGCTCGGTTTCGCCGTGGCTCTCCCGGTCAGCTGGCTGCAGCGCCGCGTCCGGGTTCGCCGCACCCGGCGCCGCGCGGCCCGGCGCCACGCGCCTGACCATGTCTCTAGCCATCCCGGGCCTCCCAGGTCTTAGTCACGCGGGACTGCGTCCGGGCGGGTCTGCTCCGGTCCGCCCGTGGCTCCGGCCTTTCGCGTCTCCCCGCCCAGCGTGACATCTCCCGTGGTACGGGGCATCTCCCGTGGTACAGGGCAGCCGGGCGAGCATGGCCGTGGCCAGCCGTCCCAGCCATGCCGGCGGAGCACCCTGGCTACCTCGGCCGCGGTGACGCAGGCCTTCCATGTGACCTGCTCCCAGCCGTACCT
>PMOU01000096.1 GCA_003161205.1 Actinomycetota bacterium
GGGGAATGGAACGTCCCCTCGCGTCCCGGCGGTCCTGCCAGCGCCGCTCAATCTCGCTGGCCAACCGCGCGTCATATCGGAACGGAGGCGCCTCGGTGTCCATCGGTCCTCCCTCATCTCGCGCTCGGCCGGGGCATGGCCGCGACCACGGCCGGAAATGAAAAAGCCCCTCAGACATGAGGGGCTGGCGCACTGACCGATCGTGTCAGCGCGCCCACACGAGGAGCAGGCGAGCTGCTGGGCAAGCTGCGGGCGGCATAGGACCAGGATAGCCAGTGAGCCGGCCGGGTCCACTGAATTAAGGGCGGCGGCGGCCGATGCGGTATAAGGAACCGGTGAGCCAAGGACCGGAGCGCATCGCGGTGGCGGGCGACTGGCACGGGGACACCGCGTGGGCGACCCACGCGGTCCACCAGATGGGCAAGCTGCTGCCGCAGAGCGGGCCGCGGGTCATCGTGCACCTGGGTGACTTCGGCATCTGGCCGGGGTCCAGCGGGCAGGAGTACCTCGCCGGGGTTGAGGCGGCGCTCGCGGCAGCGGGCGCCGAGCTGTGGTTCGTGGACGGCAACCACGAGGACTTCAGCCAGCTCGCCCGGCTCCGCCCGGATCCGGACGGCCGCGAGCGGGTCACCGAACGGATCTGGCACCTGCCTCGCGGGCACCGGTGGCGCTGGGGCGAGCGGGACTGGCTCGCCCTCGGCGGCGCGGTCAGCCTCGACCGCGCTTACCGGACCCCTGGCATCGACTGGTGGCCCGAAGAGGAGATCACCCGGGCCCAGGCCGCTTCGGTCATCGAGGCCGGGCCCGCCGACGTGATGATCACGCACGACTGTCCCGCCGGCGTCGAGCACACGTTCCCTCCCCTGCCGCCCTGGTGGCCCGCCGCCGTGCTGCGCCGCAACGACGCGCACCGCAGCCTGCTCCGCGAGGTCGTGCTGGCGGCGCGGCCGGGCTGGCTCATGCACGGCCATCTGCACCTCGACTACCAGCGCCACGTCGACCTGGGCGGCGGCCCGCTGGAGATAACCGGCCTGGACCGCGACGGGGCCGACCACGGCAACTGGGCCACCTTGGAGGTGGCCAGCATGCGCTGGCTGCATTTCCAGGGCAAGCCCGTCAGCAACGCCATCCGCGGCCTGACCGGAACGTCGTGAACCCGAGGACTGGAGGAAAACGTGGACCTGGACCGGCGACTGGACCCCGAGATCGCGGCGGCGTTGGCGAGCCTGCCCATCTTGGACCTGTCTGATATCCCGGCTGCTCGCGCGACCATGCTGGAACGGCGGGCCGCCGCGGCCGCCGAGGCCGCCGGGGCCCAGCCGAGCCCGACCGTGATCCGGCAGGACCACCTGGTCCCGGGCGCGGGCGGAGCCCCGGACGTACGGGTCCGCCACTACCGGCCGGCTCACCAGCCCGGTGCGCTGCCGTGCCTGTACTGGATTCACGGCGGCGGTCATGTCCTGGGGGAACTCGATCAGGACGACCTGGTCATGGACCAGATCGTGGACACGGTGGGCTGCGCGGCGGTGTCGGTCGACTGGCGCCGCGCGCCCGAGCATCCGTTCCCGGCCCCGATGGACGACTGCTACGCCGGGCTGGCGTGGACCCACCGGCACGCAGGCGAGCTGAGCGTCGACCCGCAGCGGATCGCCGTCGGCGGGGCGAGCTCGGGAGGCGGCTCAGCGGCCGGGCTGGTACTGCTGGCCCGGGACCGGGGCGACATCCCCGTCTGCTTCCAGCTGCTGATCTACCCGATGCTTGACGACCGCAACGTTACCCCGGCCAGCATGGCGCTGACCGATCCCCGGGTCTGGAACCGCACCTCGAACCTGATCGGCTGGCGCGCCTACCTGGGCGAGGCGGCTGGCACCAACCGGGTGTCGCCTTACGCCGCACCGGCCCGCGCGGCCAACCTGGCCGGGCTGCCGCCCGCTTANNCTGTTCATCGACGAGGACATCGAGTACGCCCAGCGCCTGCAGCAGGCCGGCGTCCCCACCGAACTGCACGTCTACCCGGGCGGCAGCCACGCCTTCGAGACCTACGCCCCCGGCTCGGCGCTGGCCCGGCGGTTCGTCCAGGATCGCGACGAAGCCCTGCGGCGAGCTTTCGGGCCCTGACAGGATGAGAAATCCTGCTTATTTCGGGTTCGGATTAACAACGACGGAGGCGACGGTTGCGAACGTGGGCGAACCGGCTTCCGCTGATCATCCTCGGCGCCATGACCGCGGGGTTCCTGGTGCTCGGGCTGGCGGAGGCGTGGTCCGACTCGCCGACCTTCGACGAGCCCGTGTACGTGTCCTCCGGGCTGGCCGTCCTCCTGCACCACGACGTGGCCGTCAACGAGGAGCACCCGCCGCTGACCAAGGTGCTGGCGGTGCTGCCCGTCCTGCTCGTCCACCCGGTCGTGCCGGGAAACGGGAGATGGTCAGGCAACGACGAGTACAGCTACGGCGCGCGCTTCGTGGCCGCGCAGCTGGCAGCCGGAAAACTGCGCCGGGTCACGTTCGCCTCGCGGCTGGTCCCGCTGGCCGAGACGGCCGGCGTGACCTTCGTGCTCTACGCCATCGGATCGGAGCTGTCCGGGGCGGTGGCGGGCGCGCTGGCCGGGCTGCTGTGGCTGGCCTCGCCGTTCGTGCTNNGAGACGCAGGTCACCGGCCTGCTCGTGGTCGCGTCCGGCCTGGCCGTGGTGGTGGCCGCGGAGTGGCGTACGGGGATCATGCGCGCGCTGACCCGGGGCGCGCTGGCCGCGCTGATCGTATGGGCCGCCGTCTGGGCGGTGTACCTCGTCCTTGACCCCGCTTTGGTAAGGCAACTGCCGCTGCTGGTACCCCGGCCCTATCTCGACGGCATCCGCTTTCTGTCCGTCCACGACGGCAGCGGCTCAGCCGCCTACATCGCGGGCATCGCCTATACCGGCGGCCGCTGGTGGTACTGGCCGCTCAGCCTGGTCATCAAGTGGCCCGAGGCCGGCCTGCTGCTGCTCATCGCCGGGACCATCGGATGCCGGTGGCTGCCGCGGGACCCGCGCCGCCGGGCCGCAGTGGCGGTAGGTGTACCCGCGGTCCTGCTGACCGCCTTCACCTTGACCATGCCCAAGGACGTCGGCCTGCGCTACCTGCTTCCTGTGCTCGCCCTGTGGGCG
>PMOU01000627.1:0-2607 GCA_003161205.1 Actinomycetota bacterium
CCCGCGGTATCGATGCCCAGGGCCATCCGCCCGGCGTCCATGACGTCGGTCGGCTCCATCAGCAGCTGGCCGCCCGCGGCCTTGACCTTGGCCGCGACCGCGTCGGTGTCGTCGACGGCCAGGTAGGTCGTCCACGTCGGCAAAGCGCCAGGCGGGCCGAACTGCGGGCTGATGCCCCCGACCACCCGGCCGTTCTTACGGCAGACGCGGTAGCCGCCGGTTTCCGGGCCGCCTGGCTCGATGTCCCAGCCGAACAGGGCCTGGTAGAACGCGGCCGCCCGCGGCCCGTCGTCGACAGTGACGTCCACCCAGCAGGGCGTGCCGGCCAACCACGGCGTATCACGCGTTACCACCGGCGAACCTCCCCGCGATCCTTTAGATGCGGATGACGCTAACACAGGGTCAGCCGGACCTGCCCCCTACACTGTCCATTCATGTACGCCAAGACCAGACCCACGGCCGGTTCGCTGTCGCCGAAGCAGAAGCGGGTCTTCGCGATCGTCGGGGTGCTGGTCATCCTGGTACTCGTCGGGCTGGGGGTGGGCGGGGCGCTGGCCCATGACTCCCTCGGCACGTCGGCTAACGGCTGCGTGAACGTGACCGTGCCGAGTTCCACCGGCGGGTCCACCCTGCACTACTGCGGATCGCAGGCCCGAACGTTCTGCCAGACCGAGTTTGCCTCGACGGGCCCGCTCGCCCAGCGCGCCCGGCCGCAGTGCACGCTGGCCGGGCTGAAGCCGTCGACCGCCGCGTCGCCATGACGATCGGCACCGAGCTCCCGGGCGTGAATCCGGTTGTCGCCGAGGTGGTGCGTTCGGGCTTCACCGAATCGCTGCACCGGGGCGCGGTGGCGGGCCTTGACGCCGGCGGGACGCAGGTGATCAGCGTCGGGCAGACCGCCGTGCCGTTCTTCCCGCGGTCAGCCAACAAGCCGCTGCAGGCGGCGGCGATGCTCCGGTGCGGGCTCGACCTGGACGGCGAGCTGCTCGCGCTGGCCGCGGCGAGCCACTCCGGCGAGGACTTCCACGTCGACGGCGCGCGGAAGATCTTGTCGGACGCCGGGCTGAGCGAGGATGACCTGCGCTGCCCGCCCGCCTGGCCGCTGGACCCGCAGATCGCATGCCGCCTGATCGCCCGCGGCGAGGGCGAGTCCAGGATCCGGATGAACTGCTCGGGCAAGCACGCGGCGATGCTGGCCACCTGCGTTCTCAACGGCTGGCCCACGGCCGGGTACCTGGCTCCGGATCACCCGCTGCAGCAGGCGATCCGGCGCACGGTCACCGAGCTGGCCGGCCAGCAGATAGCCGCCACCGGAGTGGACGGCTGCGGCGCGCCGCTGTTCGCGCTGACGCTGGCCGGGCTGGCCCAGGCGTTCCGGGCGCTGGTGCTCGCACCGGCGGGTACGCCGGAGCGCCGGGTAGCCGACGCCATGCGCGCGTACCCGCAATGGACCAGCGGGACGAGCCGCGACGAGCGCAAGCTGATGGACGCGGTGCCGGGCCTGCTGCTCAAGGCGGGCGCCGAGGGCGTCGCCGCGTTCGCCTTCGGGGACGGCAGGTCCGGGGCCGTCAAGATCGACGACGGGACGGCGCGCGCCCGGACCCCGGTCACGGTGGCGACGCTGCGCCGGCTCGGCGCGGTCGTACCCGCCGAGCTGGCCACCGTTCGGGTCATCGGGGGCGAGGCCGAGGTCGGCGCCGTACGCGCCGTTATCTAATGTCGGGGGGCGGCCGTAGGATTGCGCGGTGAGCAAGAAGACCCGGCCGCGACGCAGCGGACCTTCAGGCAAGTCATCCGCGAGCCAGCCATCCGCGGGCAGGGCGGGCGAGGTGGCCGGCCGCGCCGAGGCCGACGCGATCGCCCAGCGGGTGCTGTCCGGCGTCTGGACCGCGGTCGCGGCGGGCGAGCCGCTACGGGCCGAGCTCGAGGTCTCGACGTGCATGGCGGTACCGCACGTCGCGGGGCAGCGGGATCCCGCCGAGACCGAGAGCTTCATCTCCACCGTTCTGGTGGACGAGGCGGTCCGCCGGGAGACGCCCGAGGGCGCCGCGCTGCTCCGGCTGCTGATGTCGCTGGGCACCCCGGCGACCAAGAGGACGGCCAGCCGGGCTCTCGGTGAGCTGACCGGCGCCGGCGTCTACCCGCCGGAGTGGGTCACCGAGATCGGGAAGGTGACCCCGGTCCAGGCCTGGCGCCGGTACGACATCTTCGGCGACGACGAGACCGTCGCGGCCACGTTCAGCTACGGCGAATCCGAGCACGCCGTCGCGATGCAGGTCGACCTGACCGGGATTCCCATCACCACCGCCATCGGCGTGGCCACCAACGCCGAGAACCTGATCGAGGCCGTCCGCCGCGACGACGACGAGTTCGACCAGGCCGAGCAGATTCCCCTGGCCGAGGCGCGCCGCCGGATGGAAGAGCCGCTGGCCCGGTGCGAAGAGCAAGCCGATCCGGGCCTGTCCACCGACACGGTCGCGTACCTGCCCGTCGCCCGGACCCGGGTCCGCCGCCTGCCCGCCGAGGAGGGGTATCAGCGCCCGGAGTTCACCGCGGCCGATCGCGCGGCCGCGGTCGACGACTTCCTGAAGAGCCCGCTGGCCGCCG
>PMOU01000627.1:2628-9326 GCA_003161205.1 Actinomycetota bacterium
CGCACATCCTCCTGGGCCACGTGGTCAACAGCTTCGACCTGTCCCCCGCGCAGCGCCAGCACCTGGAGCCCGCGGTGACCGCGTGGACGCTGTGGTCCGCCGAGAAGCGGAACCTCACCGAGGCCCAGACGGCGCGGCTGGTCGAGCAGCTGCCGGTGACGTTCGGCCGGTTCGATGAGGCTTACGGCGACCCGGACAGCGCCACGATCCGGGGCTACGTGTCCGACCTGGCCAGCAGCGACGCCGACGTCGCGTGGCTGTCCCGCAACGTGGGACGCCGGATGTTCGCCCTGCCGTTGCCGGGGCAGCAGGACGGCGGCCCACGGCGCGACGTGGGCGACCCGGCTGACCGCCGGGCCCTGGCCGAGGCTGAGTTCGGCGGGTGCACGCCGCCGGCCGGCCTGACCAGCGAGCAGTTCGTGGCGGCCGCGGCCGGCGTCATCGAGGAACTGTGGCGCCCGGACGCGAGCGAGATCTTCCAGGCCGCCAACAACCTGTCGCTCGAGGGTGTCTCCCGCCACGACATCATCCACCGGCTGGCCGGCGCACCCGGCCGGACCGTGGGTGCCGCGCTGATCTCGTAGGGATGCACCGATGAGCTACGCGGACGTGAACGGAATCTCCCTGTACTACGAGGAGCACGGCTCAGGGCAGCCGCTGATCCTGCTGCACGGCGGCCTCGGCATGGGTGAGATGTACGCGCCGATCCTGCCGCTCCTGGCCAAGGACCGCCGGGTGATCACGGTCGACCTGCAAGCGCACGGGCACACCGCGGACGCCGCCCGGCCGCTGCGCTACCCGGCCCTGGCCGATGACGTGGCCGCCCTCATCGGGCATCTCGGCCTGGCGCAGGCCGACGTGCTGGGCTACTCCCTCGGCGGCGCGACCGCTTTGCGGACCGCGATCCAGCACCCGGAGCTGGTGCGCCGGCTGGTGCTGGTCTCCGTGCCCGCCAAGCGCGACGGGTGGTACCCGGAGAGCCTGGCCGGGATGGACCAGATGGGCGCGGTTTTGGCCGAGCCGATGAAGCAGTCCCCGATGTATGAGGTCTACGCCCGGGTCGCGCCGCGGGTGCAGGACTGGCCGGTGCTCCTGGACAAGACCGGAGACCTGCTCCGGCAGGACTTTGACTGGTCGGCGGACATCGCGAAGATCACCGCACCGGTCATGCTGGTCTACGGTGACGCCGACGCGATCCGGCCCGCGCACATCGTGGAGTTCTACGGCCTGCTCGGCGGCGGCCTGCGCGACGCGAACTGGGACGGCTCGGCGCGGCCGGTGGCCAGACTCGCCGTTCTGCCCAGTCACACGCACTACGACATCTTCGCCTCCCCCGATCTGGTGGCCGCGGTCCTGCCCTTCCTCGACGCGCCGTCGCTCCAGCCGCCGGCCCCGTTCGGCCCGTAACCGGCCGGCCGGGCGCGTCACCACCGCCAGCCGGTCCGCGGATCGTAAGGCAACGCAGTCCACAACGGCGCAGGACCGTCGCCCGCCGGGCGCCCGTAACCCGGTGCGGCTCCGTTGTCCCCGTCATTTTTCGAGCCGAACGGTCCGGCTGCTTGCCCCTGGTCAGCTGGCCCGCCGGCGGCTGGCCTCCCCGCGGCTGGCCTGCCCGCGGCTGGGGCCCGGCGGCGTTCCCGGAGCCGCGGCAGCTCCAGGACCAGCACCAGGGCGACGACGAAGACAATGACGGCCGCGACCGCCGTGATCACGATCTGGGTGAGGGTCATGCCTGCCGCCGCCGCGCTCGCCGCCATCACCACAGCTCACCCTCTTCCCGCCGCCACCGGATGGCCGGCGCGCACCAGCCACACCCCTGACTACGGACCGGCGGGCGGCCCGGCTCAACGCCCCGGGCGAGGATAAGAAGCCGGTAATAACTCCCGGCCGGTGACCATGGCCGCCCCAGCGTGGGAGCCGAGCGGCTGCGGCGATGGCTCGATCGTGGCGGACAGGTCCCTCAGCTGGCGGGCCGCTCGCTGCCTGGCCTGCTGCGCCTGCACCGTCGCCTGCTCATACGCCTGCCGGTAGACCAGCGCCCAGTGCTGCTCGCTCGCGGCCGTGACGTCGGGCGCAGGCCCGGCGGACAGCGGCGGAGGCCGCCCGTCCGTGCCGATCTTGACGCCGTACCTCGACGCGACGTGGGCCTTCTCCTCGAGCACGTTCTCGAACGTGGCCAGCTCGGCGGCGAGACCGTCGATGATGCTGGCCGCCTCGGGCACAGCGCCGTCAAGCGCCGTCGCGAGCGCCCGCAGGCCGTCGATATTGCCGCCCGCCCGGTCCTCGGCGAATGCGGCCGCCGTCCGCAGCAGATCGGACTGCTTATCTGGCGTCCCAGTCATGACCCGTCCCCAAGGCGCCCCAGGGCAGTGCTGATACCGCCTCCCTACCAAGGACTACGGTAGTGAGGCCCCGGCGGTTCACTGTCGGCCGGTCGCGCCGCTGAGACTTCAGAGCATGACGTGCCCCGGAAGTCAGACGTGGCTGCCAGCGAGCCGGGCAAAGCAGGATTCGACTTGCTGCTGCGCTGGCCTGCCGAGGAAAGTGATCTTGTCAGATTGGAACGGCGCCGGATCGGCGGGATCAGCATCGAAATTAACATCCCACCAATACAGTCCGCCGATATGCTCTTTCTGGACAGCCTTGCAGGCGGCGTCATACCAATTGGCCTGCACGCTAGGCATGGCCGGCAACTGCTGAACTCCCAGCCATTCACCGGGATCGGAATAAGCTCCGGCGACAGCTATTATGCCGACCTCGCTGAGGATTGTCTTCTTGCGCACAGCCAGCGAGTGCGCATCCAGCCATAGCTCCCATGCTTTGGTAACCCGGCCCACCGTGGCGCTGTCGGGAAGCTTGAAGCGCGGATAGGCGTCGACATCGAAACCGGGAAGCGGCAGGCCGGTGTCATCCCGCTCGTACTGAACATAATTTTCATCATACGAGAGTTGGCCGCGGAATACGGACCTGATACTCCTGATCAGCTTGGGCCAATGCGAATCGCCCTCCAGGGATACCAATTCGGTGCCAATCACGAAGGTTGCCGCATGGCCTTGGGCAGCAGCAGCGTAGGGTTTCAGCAGCCGCTGATAACTCTGGAACCAGGCCGCCCTGCTCGTGGGCTCGATTGATCCTCGCCAGGCGATAGGATTCTGGGCGACCAAGACGTCTTCATTAAGGATCGGCCGCAGCGTTACCCGGACATCGCTCTTTGCGGCTTGAGCCAGGAAGAGCGCTACATGCGCTGGAGGAGGAGTGGAGATGCTCGCATAGAGTTTATTCGAGGTGATACCATAGGTGTAAAAAGGAAATGACAGGGTAATCGAATTAGCATTAAGACTAATCGCATAGTTGATAATCCGGCGCGCCTTGGCACTTATAACGGCAGCAGAGTCCTGCTGATTGGCCACCCAATAGACATTGATACCGAGCTGCAGCATACCTGGATGCCATATGTTCTTCACTTTCAGGGCTGCGGCCATCGTAATCGACAGCGTACGGTCCGGCGGCCCGGCTCGTTCCGCGGACTGGGGAGGAGACGCGCAAGCCGCAATGAGGGCGAGTATCGGTATCAATTCGGCGATGATCCATTTAGTATGTCGGCGCATGAAAGCCATCCGGGCGAGTGTCGAGGAACGAGAGGAGTAGATGAGCTACCGGACTTTGTAACTTGTGGAGAAGCATGCGCGGAGGGCAAGCTCACTTTGCGGGCGCCCGGCGAAGGTGAACGGCGAAGCCGCTGTCGGCGGAGTCGGCTTATCCGGATTCGAGTTGAAGTCCAGCGCCCACACATACAGTCCGGCCATGTCACGTTCCCGTGCGACTGCGCATGCCGCCCGGTACCAGTTGGCTTGGATCCACGGATCGGACCTGTGCCGGGCATCGAATTTACCGGGCGCCGCGTAGGCATCGTCCTGTGCGACGATCCCTACTTCGCTCAAGAGAATACGAGGCAGCTTGCCGGTCGACTTCCGGTCCAGCCAGCGGTTCCATCCCGCGACCAGTCCGGCTATCGAAGCCGAATCCGGCGCATCGACAGGAAAGTAAGAATCTACGCCAAGGTAGTGAACCGGTATATTCACCGGCCGGGATAGATAGTCAGGCCATGCCGCGTCATAAGATATTTCACCCTTGAATTGCCGTCCGAGCGATGCGATAAGGCCATCCCAGCGATGATCTCCTTCCATCGAGTCCAGTTCGGTGCCCACCACCAGCGACGCGGCACCGTATTTCTGCGAGATCCGCGCGTAGGGCATGAGGAGCCGCTGGTAACTAGCGAACCAGACATCACGGTCGGCTGGTTTAATAATCCCGCGCCAGCCTTTCGGCGGCCCTAGTGTCGCTTCGTCGAGTATCGGACGAACGGTGACGCGGAGATATGCTCGGCGTGCTTCTCGTATGAGTATTCCGACGCGCGCAGGACTCGGCGTTCCCGCTCCGGCGCTTACGGTGCTGCCATCGATGCTGGGTGTATAAAAGGGAAACGAGATACAGATAGAGTTAGCGTCGAGTTCGACAATATAGTCGACTATGCGCTGCGCCTTAGTCCAGATGGTACTGAGCAGGTCGCCGGGATTATCCGGCCAGTATGCCTGGACGCCCCACTGGGGAATTCCAGGTTTCCATGGGTGCTTTACGACAGACACGGTATAAGCAGATGATTTCCGGCGGCTATGATGCAGGTAATTTACCGTCCTTGTCGACCGTGTAGCCGTAGTAGTCCGCAGCGCAGCGATCAGGTTACTAAACTTCAGCGGCTCGCTGCCCGCGCTAAGAGCCAGGCCTATGACCAGGCACAGGACAACCATCGGAGTTATCGCAAGTCGTTTCATCGGCTGTGATACGTTTCGCCTGAATTATGCCGGCTTGGCGATGACGACGAACTTGCGCTGACGCCGGGACAAGAATTTCAGAAATCCGCCAAGGCCGCCGGCGCCTTCCATGAGGGCGAAGACTGGTATCAGGGCTAGAACCGCAACCGGTTCCCACCATTTGCGGCGACCAGTCGCGGAAGACAGCGCATTAAGGCGCAGGCCTTCCCAGTATGTCCAGATGACGTAGCCGAAGTTAAGGGCCCATAGGATAATCACGGACTCCGTAACCGGTGACGTATTCATGTTGCCGGTAAACCAGGCAATCAGCAAGATGGTCCCGATGTGCTGAAGGGGGCCCAGTATCCAGGTCGCAACGAAGAGGGAGAGAAAGGCCCGGTAGCGCAATGGGATCGTCCGATTGAAGCACAGGGCAACGAGACCCCAGGCCCAGCGTTCACGTTGTTTGATGAAGTCACGCACGGAGGCCGGGGGGGCACCGTAGCAGCGACCGTTAAACCAGTCACTCCGGCCTGGGTATAGCTGACAGAATGTCAGCGCTAGCTGGGCGTCCTCGACAATCGCCTGGGGGCCGAAGTCCCATCCGATGGTGGCCTCAATGGAGGCACGCATGAGCAGCAGCTCTCCGTGCACGCCGGCCATCGGGTTGCCCATGCCGGTAAGCGCGCGGAAGCGAGCGATGTCGTCAGCCGGACGCGCCGCGTCGGCAAGCCAGGTAAGCCGGTTTACCGCATTTTCTCGCGGATAGGTCAGGATTCCCTGAGCCATGTGCTTGCCGGCCGCGCCCTGGCGGCGCTGTCGGTTGATGAACTGCGCGATAGCTTCCGCGGTATCCGGGCCCACTCCGGTGTCGTCGTCCATGTGCAAGACCCAGATAAAGCCGAACGCCTCCCTCTCAGCGATCCGCAACTCATGGGAATAATGATTAGCCCGCGCTTTGAACCTGGTGCCGTTCGGCGTCTGATAGGTGGCCGGAACCGTCACCACACGTACGTCGGGGAGCCTGCGGGCGAGCAAATCAATCTGCCGTTGGGCTTCGCACCCTTCTTCGGTGATCACGTCTATCCGCAGGTGCGGAAAATACAGGGGCAGGTGCTCGACGTAGGACCGGACAGAGCGCTCAAGCGCCGGGTAGGTATCAAGCCTTCCGATGGTAGGTACGACCACTATCAGACAATCATCGTAAGCGGGAACGGCTGGCACCATTTCTGCGCGCCTGCGGAAGCGGCGACGAATCAGCAGGGTACCCTGCAGGCCCACCATAGAGCCCACCGCGGGCAATGACCACACAATGGTCAATGCCCAGCCCAGCGGCGACGGATTTGGCTGGAATGCCCACATGGCGAAAACCAGAACGACGGCGAAGGAGACAATGAAAGGAAAAATTCCAGGCCGCCACGCCTGATGGCGGTACCGGAGTCGCTCGGCGCACCGGGTCGAAGCAACGGGCTGACGCAATGATGTGACGATCGCCTCAGGGTTGGCAAGCACGGTCGATTCTCCTGATGTTCTTGCTCACTACTAGCGCAGAGTCATATGGAAGACGCGCAAACACGGGGAAAGTCACGAAAAGGCCGAATCCATCGGCAAGGCCCCCCCCCGGGCTAACGTTGGTCAGCATGCCCGCCGCAGACGTTGCGGCGCCCCGTCCTTTCGTAGTGGTGAGATCTGTTGTACACGAATACACCGCTGCCGAGCAGGCGGTTTGCATTAAAGATATTCTAAGACTAAGCCTCTAAATACCGATTTGGCGTTTATTGAGCGCGTCATAGCGTGCACCTCATTGGGTGCACTTCGATCCCGATCGCGCACCAGGCCTATTCCTGGTAAAGCGTGCAATCGGGAGGATCCTGGCGCCGCTCGAGC
>PMOU01000394.1 GCA_003161205.1 Actinomycetota bacterium
GGTCCGCACCAGCCCTACCTGGCTTACGTCTCCGACGTCCTGCCCAGCCTGGGCGAGGAGGGCGTGCAGATCTGCACCCTGCGGGACCTCGTCGCCGAGGGCGCAACGGCCGCGACCGAGGCCGACCCGGACGTGGCCCGGCTGAAGTCCTCCGCCAAGCTGGTCAAGGCGATCGAGACGGCCGTCAGGTTCTACGAGAAGCCGCCCGCCATGGGCATGAAGGTCGAGACGTCCTGGTCCGACATCTGGCTGAGCGCGAACGACTGGGCGCAGGCGTTCGACGCACCAGAACCCGGTACTCCGCACAACGAGGCGCGGGTCCAGATCCTGGAGGAACTGCTCACGATCCTGATGGACTCCCACGACGGCGACGCCCCCGCTGACCTGCTCCGCAAGTCGCTGCTGCAGAACACGGAGCTGCTCACCGCCCTCAACCGCGCATGGCCGCTGCTCGAGCCGACCGACCTCGTCGGCGACCTGTGGTCGGTACCCGCCTACCTGCGGATGTGCGCTCCCTGGCTCGGCCCCGATGAGATTCAGCAGCTGCAGCGCGCGGACGCCCAGGCCTGGACGGTGTCCGACCTGCCGCTCCTGGACGCCGCCCGCCGGCGGCTCGGCGACCCGGCGGCGTCACGGCGTAAGCGCCGGCATGACGCCACGGCTGAAGCCGAACGCGAGTACATGACCACCGTCGTCGACAACCTGAGCGCGGCCGCGGACGACGAATACGGCGTCGGGCTGGTGACGATGCTGCGCGGCGAGGACTTCCATGACGCTCTGGTCGATGAGGCCGCCCTGTCCAGTACCGATCCGGACCAGCTGGCCGGCCCGTTCGCGCACGTCGTGGTGGACGAGGCCCAGGAACTGACCGACGCGGAGTGGGAAATGCTGCTGCTCCGCTGCCCGTCCCGCAGCTTCACCATCGTCGGGGACCGCGCCCAGGCCCGGCACGGGTTCACGGAGTCGTGGCGGGAACGGCTCGAGCGGATCGGGTTCGACCGGATCAACCTGACGGCCCTGAGCATCAACTACCGGACGCCGGAACAGATCATGGCGGAAGCCGAGCCGGTCATCCGGGCCGTGCTGCCGGACGCCAACGTGCCGGTCTCCATCCGCAGCAGCGACATCCCCGTCATCCACGGATCCGCTTCGGAGCTGGGCTCGGTCCTCGGCACCTGGCTCGCCACCCATGCCGACGGGATCGCCTGCGTCATCGGCGGTCCCCCCTTCGGGGACAACACTGTCGAGGACAACACTGTCGAGGACAACACTGTCGGCGACACCGCGTGGGCGACGTCCCGCGTCCGGTGGCTGACCCCGGAGCTNNCCAAGGGGCTCGAGTTCGACCTGGTCGTCCTCATCGACCCAGAGACATTCGGCCGGGGTATCGAAGGAGCGGTCGACCGCTACGTCGCGATGACCCGGGCGACCCAGCAGCTCGTCATCCTCACCAGTTCCTGACGTCGGCGGCGCCCCTCGGACCGGGGGTTACCGGCAGCGGCTGACGCGCCTCGGATGCCGGGCAGCGAAGGCTTAGCGGCCTGAGCTGCGCCTGCCCGGGGACTGCTCATCGGCACGCAGAAGTCCCGGCCAAACTGTTCGACGGTGCCCGGGACCAATCTGCTGCGCCCGGGGTTCCGAATGTGGCCCGTGATCAAGACACCGAGACGAGCCACAGTGCGCCGACTACTGGCGGGAGCGCTGGCCGGCTTGCTGACCGCCGCCGTCGCGCTCGGCATCGCCGAGCTGGCGGCCGCGCTGATCAGCGCGAGCAGCGCCCCGGTGATCGCGGTCGGGGAAACGGCGATCAACCTCACCCCGATACCGGTCAAGGAATTCGCGATCACGCACTTCGGGTCGCACGACAAGGAAGCCCTGCTGACCGGCATCGTCGTGCTGCTCATCGGGTTCGCCGCGGTGATCGGCATCGCGGCGGTCCGCCGGATCGCTTACGGGCTGGCCGGGCTCGTGGTGTTCGCGGTCATCGGCGCCGCGGCGGCCATCCACCTGCCGGGGGGCACCGCGGTCGACGTCATACCCACCCTGGCCGGAGTGCTCGTCGGGGCGGCCGCGATGGTCGTGCTCATCCGGGCGCTCCGGGCAACGTTTCCTCCGGCGGTGTCTGGGCGGGCGGTGTCTGGCCCTGAGCCGGCCGGGAGCGCCGTGCCGGTCGAGGACGTGCTGGCCGCGGGGCCGTACCTGGGCGACCTGGCGGGGCCTGCGGGGCTCGCGGGGCCTGGCGGGGTGNNGGTGGCGGGGCCTGGCGGGGTGGAACGGGATGTGCGGCCGGCTGCCTCGGCGCCGGATCGGCGTCGCTTCCTGATTGCGGGGGCGGGAGCGGCGGCGGTGGCGGCGGTGGCGGGCGGCGCCGGGGACAAGCTGCTCTCGCGGTTCAGCATCGCGTCCTCCCGGGCGCAGGTGCGGCTGCCCGCCGCCGCGGTCCGCGCGCCGGCCGTCCCGGCCGGCACGGAGCTGAATATCCCGGGGCTGACTCCCTTCTTCACCTCCAACGCCAGCTTCTACCGCGTCGACACCGACCTGGTGCTTCCGCAGGTATCACCGGACAACTGGACGCTGAGCATCGACGGCATGGTCGACCATCCGCTCGAGTTCAGCTTCGACGAACTGCTGCGGATGCCGCTGACCGAGACCGACATCACGCTGGTGTGCGTATCGAACCAGGTCGGCGGCACCTACAACGGCAACGCCCGCTGGCTCGGCGTGCCGCTGGGCGGGCTGCTGCGCAAGGCCGGGGTGCAGGCCGGCGTGGATCAGGTCCTGTCCACCTCCACCGACGGCATGACCATCTCCACGCCGGTCGCCACGATCCTGGACCGCCCGGACTCGCTGCTCGCCGTCGGCATGAACGGCCAGCCGCTGCCCATCGAGCACGGCTTCCCGGCCCGCATGATCGTGCCTGGCCTGTACGGCTACGTGTCCGCGACCAAGTGGGTCACCAAGCTGACCCTCACCACGTTCGCGAAGCAGAAGGCCTACTGGACCCAGCGCGGCTACTCGGCGCAGGCGCCGATCAAGACCGAGTCGCGCATCGACGTGCCTCGGCCGCTGTCCCAGATCAAGGCCGGCCGCATCGCGGTGGCGGGCGTGGCCTGGGCTCCGGCCACCGGCATCGCCAAGGTCGAGGTCAACGTGGACAACGGCCCGTGGCAGAAGGCCACGCTGGCCGCCGTCGACGGCATCGACACCTGGCGGCAGTGGATGTGGACCTGGGACGCCGATAAGCCCGGGCTGCACACGCTCCAGGTCCGCGCGACCGATAACGCAGGCGTGACACAGACGTCGGCGCGCGCCAATCCCGTTCCCAACGGCGCAAGCGGCTGGGACTCCACCGTGGTCACCGTCACGTGACGGCCCGCATCCAGGGGACGGCACGAGGCCGTACCTCACTAAGTGAACACACATCTCGCAAGGAGAAAATCGTGAACCGCAAATTCCTCGCCGTATCCGGACTCGCCCTGACCTGCAGCCTGGGCCTGGCGGCCTGCAGCTCCAGCGGATCCTCGACCGCGGCCTCGGGCTCCAGCTCGTCCCCGGCGGCGTCGTCCTCAGCTCCGATGGCTTCCTCCTCGGCGTCGGGCGGGTCCGGGACGGCTACCGCCATGGACTTCGGCCCGGGCTGCGCGTCGGTGCCGACGTCGGGCTCGGGCAGCTTCACCGGCATGGCCACCGCGCCGGTCGCCACCGCGGCCTCGGCGAACCCGCTGCTGTCCACCCTCGTCGCGGCGGTCAAGGCGGCCGGCCTGGTGGACACGCTCAACTCGGCGAGCAACATCACCGTGTTCGCCCCGGACAACGCCGCGTTCGCCAAGATCCCGGCCGCCACCCTGAAGGGGATCCTGGCCAACAAGGCCGAGCTCACCAAGATCCTCACCTACCACGTGGCTTCCGGCCGTTACACCGCCGCCCAGCTGGCTTCCGGCACGGCGATCAAGACCCTGGAAGGCGGCACCGTCACCCCGGCCATGATGGCCGGCAGCTACACCGTCAACGGCGCGAGCGTGGTGTGCGGCAACGTCCAGAC
>PMOU01000558.1 GCA_003161205.1 Actinomycetota bacterium
CCAGGTCGCCCGCCAGCTGGGCGACGAGCGGCTGCTCAGCAGAGCCCTGGGGGCGCTGTGCGCCACGCATTTCTTCGCCGGCGAGCCGGAGACAGGGCGCCCGTTCGGGCAGGAATCGGTCGAGCGGGCCCGGCGGCTCGGCGACGACGTGGAGCTGCCCTGGAGCCTGAACAGGTATCTCATGACGATCGACCCTGCCCGGTCCCGGCCGCTGTACGCCGAGGCGATCGCCTGCACCGAACGAACCGGCGACCATCTCACCAACTCCGTCTTGCGCAGCAACGCCGGCGTTGCTGCGCTACGAGCCGGGGACATCCCCGCCGCCAGGGCTCACCTGGAAGCCGCGGCACAAGCCGCGCAGCAGATCGGATACGAGCACGCCGGCGCGCGGGTCAACCTGGGTGACGTGCTACGCGCAGACAGAGACCTCGACGGCGCCCGGTCCGCCTTCGAGGCCGCCCTGCGGATCGGCCGCCGGAACGGCGACAACTGGCACATGGCCTACGCCGTCCTCGGCCTGGCCTGCCTGGCCGGGGATACGAGCGACTGGCACCGGGCCGCTGCGCTGCACGGCGTCGCGCAGTCCTTTCAGGACCGGACCGGCAATTCGTGGCAGGAATCCGCCGCGCGTGACCGCCGGGACAGCCTGGACCAGGCGGGTGCCCACCTCGGTGCTGAGCAGCTGGAGCGGGCGTACGCCCAGGGCCTGACGCTCAGCCTGGAGAAGGCCCTCGACCTGGCCCTCCCGAAAGCGGGCCCATGCCGCCGAGACTACTAGGCCGCCGTCAGGCCCGGCGGCGCCGGTGCCGACTGACCCGGCGCCAGCCGGGGAACGCGCTCAAGGCGCGGGCGGAGTGGTCTCGGACCTGACGTAGCCGGTGCATGTGCAGCGTCGTAGCCAGCGTCCCCGGACCGAGCAGCTGGTGGCAGTGTGGTGTGCGCCGGAACCATGGAGGCAGCGTCCACACGGCGGCACATCGTCCTTGATATCCGGACCTCTGGGCACCGGTGTCCAGTTGGGCTGGTTCGCGACCATGACGCGGCTCCCTTCGACCGGGTGACAGCGCGAGCAGGTCCCGACCGGCGGGTAAGGGCATAAGCCCAGGCCAGGAACCGTTTTTGCAGGTCTTGAGCGGAGGGCGTGGGATTCGAACCCACGGTGACGTTGCCGCCACAATGGTTTTCAAGACCATCGCCATCGGCCACTAGGCGAGCCCTCCAGTGCGTCATAGCCTACGGTAACCCCGAGCGGGACGTCAGCCGGCGCGGCGAGGCCAGTCCGTCACCGACCAGCGCGGCCAGGGCCAGGTACGCATCGGCTGTCTCGTGGCTGAGCAACTCGAGCTCGACCTCCGCGCCCTCCTCCAGGTGCGGGTCGTAGGGAATCCGGGTTACCGCCCGGCACCGGGCGGCGAAGTGGTGCTCAAGCCGGTCCAGGTCGACGGTGCTCTTGCTCTTCGGCCGGATCGCGGAGAGCACGACGACCCCGTTCCTGACCAGGTCACCGCAGTGGTGGACCTCCAGCCAGTCCAGGGTCGCGCTCGCGCTCCGGGCGCCGTCCACTGAAGGCGAGCTGACCAGGACGATCTGATCGGCCAGCCGGAGCACTCCGGACATGGCCGAATGCAGCAGGCCGGTCCCGCAGTCGGTGATGCAGATCGAGTAGAAGTGCTCGAGCACCCGGGCCGCGTCGCAGTAGTCGTCGGCGCCGAACGCGACGGAGACGGCCGGATCACGATCGGAGGCGAGCACCTCGAGCCGGCTCGGTGCCTGGGAGGTGAAGGCCCTGACGTCGGCGTAGCGGCGGACCTGGTCCCGTTCGTTCAGCAGGTCCCTGATCGTGGCGGCCGTCTCCAGGCGGACCTTGTCCGAGAGCGTGCCGCGGTCCGGGTTGGCGTCGACGGCAATAACCCGGTCGCCGCGGAGTGTCGCGAGCGTCGCGCCGAGTCCCACCGCCGTCGTCGTCTTGCCGACGCCTCCCTTGAGGCTCAGCACCGCGACCCGGTGATGGCCGCCCGCCACCGGGGTTCGCACCCGGTTGATGAGATCGCGGTGACGCAGCTCGGCCGCCGACTCACCGAACCGGAGCAGGCCGCCGGTAGCCCGGTAGACGCTGCGGCGCCAGCCCGTTCCCGGTGCCGACCGCTTTCCGTGCAGCAGCGACTCCGTAGTCAGGCTGTCCGAGGTCTCGTGCGCGTTCTCGGGCCGCGCCGCCGACGGTGACGGTGATGGTGGCGGTGGCGCGTCCTCGCGGTATCCGAACCCGGGCAGCGGCTCCATCGGCGGCACCGCGCCCGGGTCGGGCGTGAAGCCCAAGTCCGGCAGGTAGCCCGGCTGCGCGGCCTGCTCAGCCTCCGGCTCGTACCCCGGGTCCTGCGGATACCCCAGTTGCCGCGGATAGCCGCCGTCAGGCGCAAAGCCCGTCTCACGCGCAAAGCCCGTCCCAGGCGCAAAGCCCGCGTCGGGCGCGTACTCCGGCCCGGGCGGGTATTCCAGGTCGTGCGGGTAGAACGCAGGCTGCGGATAGCCCTGGCCAGCTGGCGCGGGCTCGGCCGGCTCACCCCAGCCCGCCCACCCGTTGGCGGCTGGGTGAGCCTGGTCATCGGGCCGCGGGATCCGATAGTCATCGGAGCCGCCGTCAGCCTCGTGGTCAGCTGGGCCGAAGGTTTGCGGCGTATCGTTGTTGGTGGTCACGGGTCGTCCCCCTTGGGTCCTCATCGGTGGGGCGCATCCGGGCGGATTCCTGCATCTATCCGAGCGTAAGCCAAATCGCGCGCGATTTCGACACCGAGTGCGCTGGGCCGGTGGCACTCAGTTGCGATCCAACCGTCGTCAAACGAAAGCGAAGGAGAGGTCCATGCGCGCCGTCGTCATCACCGAACCCGGCGAACCCGAAGTGCTGCGCTGGCTGGAAGTTCCCGACCCGGTCCCCGGCCCAGGCGATGTGGTCATCGAGGTCGCGGCCAGCGCGGTGAACCGNNTCCTGGCCGTCGGCGACGACGTCACGGCCTGGCAGCCCGGTGACGAGGTGTGTGCGCTGCTGGCCGGCGGCGGCTACGCGGAGCAGGTGGTGGTGCCGGCCGGGCAGCTGCTTCCGGTGCCGGGCAACGGGAAGGTAGACCTCACGCACGCGGCCGCGTACCCGGAGACCGTCTGCACGGTGTACGCCAACCTGTTCCAGGTCGCCGGGCTGGCCCGCGGCGAGACGCTGCTGGTGCACGGCGGCAGCAGCGGGATCGGCACGATGGCGATCCAGCTGGGCAAGGCGTTCGGCGCCAGGGTGGCCTGCACCGCCGGATCGGCGCAGAAGCTGGCCCGGTGCCGTGAGCTCGGCGCGGACGTCACCATCAATTACCGCGACGAGGACTTCGTCGCGGCGCTGCGGAAGGCGACCGACGGGGCGGGCGCGGACGTCATCCTGGACATCATGGGCGCGAGCTACCTGGAACGAAACCTGGACGCGCTGGCCACCAACGGCCGCCTGGTCATCATCGGCCGTCAGGGCGGCAGCAAGGCCGAGATCAACCTGGGTGTCCTGCAGGGCAAGCGCGCGAGCCTGTACGCCACGACGCTGCGGGCCCGGCCCGCAGCGGAGAAGGCCGCCGTGGTGGCGGCGGTGCGCGACCACGTGTGGCCGCTGGTGGCGGCCGGAAAGGTCGCTGCCATCATCGACAGGGAGCTGCCCATGTCCCAGGCGGCGCAAGCGCACCGGGCGATGGCGGCCAGTGAGCACATCGGCAAGATCCTGCTCCTGCCAGAATGAACCCCCGGCCTCAGCGGGCAGCGGGATCGGACAGACTAGGGGAATGAGCGACGGGATGAATTCGGAAACACAACAACATCCGCAGATCCTCGTGGTGGGCCCGGAGGGCATTGCGACGGGCAGCGAACAGGACGAGAACGTCGGCCGCGAGCGCCCGGTCACCGAGATGGTCGAGCAGCCGGCCAAGGTCATGCGGATCGGCAACATGATCAGGCAGCTGCTCGAGGAGGTCAGGGCCGCTCCCCTGGACGAGAAGAGCCGGGCCCGGCTGAAGGAGATCCACGAGAGCTCCATCAAGGAGCTCGAAGACGGGCTCGCGCCCGAGCTCGTCGAGGAGCTCGAGCGCCTGTCACTGCCGTTCGAGCAGGACGGAGTGCCCAGCGAGGCCGAGCTGCGCATCGCCCAGGCGCAGCTGGTGGGCTGGCTGGAGGGCCTGTTCCACGGCATTCAGACCGCGCTGTTCGCTCAGCAGATGGCGGCCCGGGCTCAGCTCGAGCAGATGCGCCGCGCGCTCCCGCCCGGGATGATTCCCCCGGATCAGGAATCCCTGCAGCGCCCCACCTCTGGTCCGTACCTGTAACAACAAATTTCCTGAACGGGCCGTGGTGCGTCCGCCCGGGAACGTCCCGGCCGTCCCTGCCTGATGCTAGGGCCTGATGCTAGGGCCTGATGCTAGGGCCTGATGCTAGGGGCGGCCGAAGCGCAGCCGGCCGAGCCAGGCGGCGGCCGCCGCGAACTCGGGGTCTGAGGTGCCCGGCCGGACCTGCGTGGTGGCGCCGTCGCACCGGGCGTAGCTGCCGAGGAAGCGGACGTCCCGGCACACCCGGCGCAACCCCATCAGCGCCTCGCCGACCCGCGCGTCGTCCACGTGCCCTTCGCAGTCGATGAAGAAGTAGTACTGGCCGAGCCGGTCGCCGGTGGGCCGCGACTGGATCGTGGTCAGGTTGATGCCGCGGACGGCGAATTCGGTGAGGATCTCGAGCAGGGCGCCCGGGTGATCCTCGGTCAGGAACGCGGCCAGCGATGTCCGGTCCGCCCCGGTGCGGCCGGGCAGCGGCCCGGGCGGCGACACCACGACGAACCGGGTGACGGCGTTGGCCCGGTCGTGCACGTCGGGGACGAGGACCTCCAGGCCGTACCGGCCCGCGGCGAAGGCGCCCGCCAGGGCGGCGTCTACCTGCCCGTCCGCGGCCTGGCGAGCCGCCTCGGCGTTGGACGCGAGCGGCACCCACTCGCCATCCGGGAGGTTGGCGGCCAGCCAGCCCCGGCATTGCGGCATGGCCTGCGGGTGGCCGCCGATCCTCTTGATGTCCGCCAGGGCCAGGCCGGGGCGGGCCAGCAGCGCGAACGCGATGGGAATCTGCAGCTCGGCCACGATGACCAGGTCGTTCCCGGTGGCCAGATCATCCAGGGTGGCGGTGACCACCCCCTCGACTGAACTCTCGATGGGGACCACGGCCCGCTCCGCGACGCCGCCGCGCACGGCCGCGAGGGCGGCCTGGATGGTCGGGCAGGACAGCGGCTCGGCACCGGGGTCGACGGCGCGCAGAGCCGCCTCGGAGAAGGTGCCCTCCGGGCCCAGGTAGGCGTAAGGCATAGCCCACATGATGCCAGTATCGCGAGGGTGCGCGGNNTCCGCGGGTTCCGCGGGTTCAGGCCGCGGCGGCGCGCAGCCTGGCCATGATCAGCAGGAGCACCAGGGCAGCGACGCCGAAGGCGTCTTCCACCACCCGGGCGACGAGCGTCGGCACGTCATGGCGGCCAAGCAGGGACTGGCCCCACCAGGGAATGGTCAGGGCGAAGAACACCGCGGTGCCCGCGGCGACCGCGACCCGGCGCGGCGACCGCCCGTCCGCCGCGATGGCGCCGATGACCACCACGACGACCACGAAGTGGTGAATCCAGGAGACCGGCGAGAGCAGCACGCCGAGCAGGGCGGTGACCGCGATGCCCTCGATCTCCCGGGACTGCCTGGCCCGCCGGCGGGCCAGGCAGAAACCGGCCGCCGCCACCACCAGGGCCAGCGCGAGCCACAGTGCTAGCCACAGTGCCCCGGGCACCTGGCCCGGCAGGAACGCCCTGAGCAGCATCCCGCGCAGCGACTGGTTGGAGGTGCCCGAGTTGGACCCGAGCCGCCCGGACTGGAAGATCACGCTCGTCCAGTAGGTCACCGAGTCGTGCGGCAGCACCAGCCAGGCCCCGGCGGTCCAGGCCAGGGCCGCGATCACCGCGGTCACCGCCGCGCGGCGCCGCCCGGACAGCCACAGGTACACGATGAACACCCCTGGCACCAGCTTGATCGCGGTCGCCAGCCCCACCAGCGCACCGCGCGGCCACCGCGGCGCGCTCGCCGCGCAGTCCGCCACGGCCATCGCGAGCAGCACCATGTCCACCTGGCCGAACCGCATGTCATCCCGCACCGGGAACAGGTACGCGCAAGCCGCGAACGCGGCGGCGAACACGACGGCCCGCAGCCGCCCGGTCCGCAGCAGCGGCGCGAACGCGAACCAGATCACCGCGGCGAGCGGCCCGTAGATGAAAAGCACCCAGACCAGCTGCGCAGCTGACCAGGGCATCAGCGCCAGCGGCACGGCGAAGAGCGCCGCGGCCGGCGGATAGGTGAACGAGAGCAGCTGCGGCGGCGGGGTGAGCATGGTGTACAGCGGCTGGCCCTGCAGGACGCTCACGCCGCCGGTGCGGTACACGGCGAGATCGACCAGCCGCTGGTCGGGAGCGCTCGTCAGGTAGCCGCGGACGAGCGGCTCGATGGCGGCGAGCGCCGCGGCCCAGGCGAGCACCCCAAGCGCCGTTATCGCCCAAGGCGGCCAGCCGGCCACCCGCCGGGCCACCCGCCCGGCCCAGGTCACGGCACCTCGGCCTCGGCCGGCACTCCGGTGGCGGTGCTCATCCCGGGATCCCTGGCTTCAGCCCGCCGCGCGCGACCCGAACGCACCATCAGGACCACCAGCCAGACCGTCGCCCCGGCCAGTACCGCGGGGGTCACCCCGTGCCTGATCACGGGCTGCAGCCAGGTAAGACCCGGCGGCATCGTCACGTCTGCCTCCCGGGCCGGCAGGTAGCCGAAGCCGAGCGCCGCCGTCCGGGCGAGCAGCAGCCAGCCGATCCCGTCGACGACCGGAGCGGACACCACGGGCACCAGGGGCAGCAGCGCCCACGCCAGCGCGTCGTACCACGGCAGCACGTAAGGCCAGGCGAAGAGCCAGGCGAGCACCAGCGCGAACGCGACGCCCGCGGCCACCGGCCGGTAAGCCCGGCCGTCCGGTCCGGCGTCCGGAGCACGCCCGCTCAGAATCCCCGGCCACCCGCGGATGAGCAGTACCGCGAGCACCACGGCCAGCGCGATGGCCCCGTACTTCACGACGCCGGTCGCGACCGACCCGGCCGCCGCGAGGTGGATGACGGTCCGGATGACCCGCCAGGGCGACGCGATCGACACCATGTCGCTCGCCCGCGACGACTGCCTGAGCATGGCCGACCCGCCGATAGCCACCGCCGCTCCCGCCGTCACCGCGAACCCCGCCCCGAGCGCCGCCAGCGGCGCGGCGAGCTTGCGCCACTGACGTCCCATCCGCAGCACCAACGCAATGGCGAGCCCCAGCCCGACCAGCGCCACCGTAACCTTCACCGCGAACCCCAGGCCCACCAGCACCCCGGCCATCCCCGCCCTGCTGGCCCGGAGACGACCCTGCGGGCCAGCACAGACCACCACTATCGCGGCGACGCCGAACACGACGGCCTGGCTGTCTACGTGCGCGCCTGCGACCAGCACCTGGAGCAGCAGCGGGTTACCGGCCCACAGCAGGGCCGCCCGCAGCTGACGGACCGGGGCATCCCGGGTCATGCGGTTCAGCAGCAGCGCGGTGACGCCGAAGGCGGCCAGGTTGGCCAGGCCGAGCACGAACACCGTGAGCCGCACCGAAGTCCCGCCGATCAGCGAGGCCAGCGCCTCGATCGCGGTGGCGAGGGGCCCGTACACCGACGGCGAGCCCGACCAGTCCTGTACCGCCCGCGCGACGGGGTCGCCGTAGGCGGCGAGCTGGGCCGGCGTCGTCGTGTAGGGGTTGTGGCCGGTGACGAGCATCCGCCCGTAGGCGGCGTAGCTGAGATGATCCGATGAGCCGAAGGGCGGCACCAGCGTCAGCGCGGCGGCCGCCAGCAGCCCCGCGATCAGGATGGCCCGCGCCGGAACCGACCAGCCGGCCCGAACCGCCCGCAAGACGAGCACCAGCCCGAGCGTCCCCGCCGCCAGGCCGGCCGCGGTCAGCGCGACCGCGAGATACGGCGAGGGATGCAGGCCGAGCGACCACGGCGGCTGGCCGGCCCGGCCCGGCAGCGCCGGTTCCAGGACCGAAGGCCCGGATACCGCGACCGCGAACGTGAGCACGACGCTGGTCCCGATGGCGACGAGCCCCGCGCGCCCGGCGGCTGGCGCCCGTCTGGTCATCGGCGCGCGGCGAGCGCCCTGGCGACATCGGTGAGCTGGTGAGCGCGGTGCAGCTGGGCCCGCAGGCCGGTGCCGGTGGCCCGGTGGGCGAGCTCCACCTCCACCTCGGTGATCCGCAGTCCCTGGCGCAGCAAGTCAATGGTGAGGGCGGTCTCCACACCCCAGCCGTGCGCCAGCGGGCGGGCGGCCTCGAACGCGGCGCGGGTCAGGCAGCGCTGACCGTTGAGCGGCTGCCGGGGCTGCCAGCCGGTGGCCCGGCGGATGCCGGCCCCGGAAAGCCCGACCACCAGGCCGTGCCCGCCGAGCTTGACGGTGGCGGCGAAGACGGCGATCGTCATGTCCGCCGTGCCCGCGATCACCGGGTCGGTCAGCGGCCCGGCCTGTCCGGCGGTGTCACCGAGGTCCGCGTCGAGGAACAGCAGATGCCGGGGAGTGGCACGGCCCTCTCGCTGGTCGACCAGCCGGGTCGCCTCCGCGCCGGTCTCCATCGCGGCTCCCTTGCCGCGGTTCCCCGGATGCCGCATCACGGCGGCGCCGGCGCGCTGGGCCGCCGCCGCGGTGGCGTCCCTGGAGCCGTCATCGACCACCACGACCAGCCCGACGCCGGGCAGCCCAGCCGAGGCGGTCACGGTCGCGGCGATCCGGTCCGCCTCGTTCCGAGCCGCGATGACCACCGCGACATCGCCGCCGTGGGACCGTGCTGACATGGGGCCGATCCTAGGTCAGCGAACCCCGTCCGCGGCCGGAATCGGCGTCACTGCGGAACGGCTGGCTTCGGCCGGCTCATGTTCGCGTCGTCTACGAGCGTGAACACCGAGTCAAGGCCGGTGACCTGAAGGATCTTGCGGACCGCGGGCTTCGGCGAAGCGATCTGTAGCTCACCGCCCCGCTCTCGCACCCGGCGCAGGCAGGAGAGCAGCACGTTCATGCCGGTCGAGTCGCAGAACTCCACGCCGGACATGTCAATCAGGACCCGGGCGGGCATGCCTTCGACCAAGACGGCGGCTAGCTCGCTGTGCAGCCGCGGAGCGGTATAGAGATCGATCTCACCGGAAATGGTCACGATCGTGTGATCATCGTGATATCGACTTGAGACGTTTAGCTCCACGTGCCGAACCTTATCGTGCCGAGCGCCCGGAAGCCAGGTAACTACGCTGTGCGCATCCTGAGAGGTTCCTGGATAAGTCGCCGTGCCGCACGGCCACGCCGACCGGCCTGATCTGCGTCGTCGCCCGGCTGACCGGCACCTGCGCCCACACCGTGGTGCCTTGCTGGTCGTGACTGGTTCCCCAGCTCTTGGACAGCTTCTCCACGATCCGCAGGCCGCGGCCTCCGGTCGCGCCCTGCGCCGGTTCGCCCAGCTCAGGTGAGGTCTCACCACCGCCGTCACGGACCGAGACCTGGACGCAGTCGGCGTCCAGGCGCCAGGCGACGCGGATTCCGGCGCCGGGCAGCGGGCCTGCGTGCCGCAGGGCGTTGCTGAGCAACTCGCTGAAGACGAGTGCGACGTCACAGACCGCCGAGTCATAGATACCGGCCGCGACAAGGTCTGACACCAGGCGCCGGCGGGCCTCGCCAGCGCTTGACGCAGCGAACGGGAGCATGAGGACGCTCGCTTCAGTCACCTCCATGCCAGCTCCAGGACATATCTCCGAACCTTGCGCGAACCCGTTACGAGCGGAAATGCCCCGTCAGGACGCTCCGGAAACACGGGAGCACCGGAGATATCGCAGCGGTAACGGCGTCTCAGCAGAAACCCGCCGTGGCCACGACAGCTGCCGCCGGCACGGTAACGTCTCACCGTGAAGGTTGTCAGTCCACTCCCCGGCGCCCCGCATCGCGGCGCCCAGCCGAGTCCGTGCGCCATAGGCTCGCACCCATGAAGGAGCGAGCGCGCGACCAGGGCGGCCCGGGCACGCTGACCGACGACCTGGCCGTTCCCGAGGTCTACGACGCGACGACGGACGAGCCGCTGGCCGAGATGGCCGCCAGGTACCGGCTCCGGCCGAGCGCCGCCCGCCCGGGCGTCTTCGCCTACGCCGGGCAGCTCTGGGCCCGGCGCCACTTCATCATGGGCTTCGCCACCGCGCGCAACATCGCGATGTACACCGAGGCCAGGCTCGGCCAGCTGTGGCAGGTGCTCACCCCGCTGCTGAACGCCGCGGTCTACTACCTGATCTTCGGCATCATCCTGGACACCAGCCGCGGGGTGCCGAACTTCCTGGCCTTCCTCATCACCGGCATCTTCATCTTCAACTTCACCCAGCGGGCGTTCATCACCTCGTCCCGGGTCATCGTCGACAGCCTGCCGCTGATCAGGGCGCTGCCGTTCCCGCGCGCCAGCCTGCCGATCGG